>JAZLIU010000173.1:0-43241 GCA_045617565.1 Oscillospiraceae bacterium | reverse complement strand
TAGTTACGGGAACGGCTAGCCACGGTAAGTAAGCCGAGAAACGCTGAACGCCGCCAAAGGTCTGACATACATGAAAGGAGAGTAACGTATTATGAAAAAGTTACTCGCGCTGGTCCTCGCAATGGTTATGGTTCTCAGCCTTTGCGTCACCAGCAACGCAGCATTTGACGATGCTGCCGACGTCGACTACAAGGAAGCTGTCGACGTTCTGTCCGCTGTCGGCGTTTTCGTCGGCGACGGCTCCGGCAATTTCTACCCCGACCAGAACCTGACCCGTGCTCAGGCCACCAAGATCATTGCTTATCTTGATCTGGGTGAGTCTGTTGCCGAGGCGCTCCCCGCTGTTCAGCTGTTCAGCGATGTTCCCGCAACCCACTGGGCTGCCAAGTACGTCGCCTACTGCGCTGACGCTGAGATCGTCGCAGGCGTCGGCAACGGCCAGTTCGCCCCCGACGCTCAGGTCACCGGCTATCAGTTCGCCAAGATGCTGCTCGTCGTCCTCGGCTACGATGTTGAGTTCGAGAAGCTCGTCGGCACGAACTGGAGCATCAGCACCGCCAAGCTCGTCAAGGAGAACAAGCTCTCCAAGGGCTTCAGCGGCTCCTTCAACGATGGTCTGACCCGCGAAGGCGCTGCTCAGATCGCGTTCAACGCCCTCAAGGCTCAGCCCGTTTACACCTACACCGGCTACGGTCTGACCGTCAACTCCGATAACATGATCGTCACCAACGCCAACGGCAAGGCTGTTAAGAACCCCGCGACCGGCTTCGTTCAGAACGACCACAGCCTGTATGCTGACCTCTATGACGGCAAGCTGTCCTCCGACCCCGCTAACGACAAGCTCGCCAATCCCGCCCACAAGTGGGTCTACAAGAACGCCAAGGTCGGCACCTACACCGACACTCCCGTTCTGACCTACACCACCTCCTGGACCTGGGCTCAGGCCAAGGAAGACCTCGCTGCCGCCGGCGTTGAGATCGACACTGTCGAAAACAACCTCGAAAAGTTTGTCACCATCTACACCAACGGTTACGCGTGCGCATCCGACACCAAAGATTACAACGCGATGAAGAGGCTGATCAAGGACAACACCAAGCTCGGCGGCAACGGTATCGTCACCAACTTCTACGCTGACAGCGACGATTTCCTCAATCGCGTCACCGTGGCTGAGTATCAGCTCGCCAAGGTCACCGCTGTGACCAAGGACAAGGCCTCCACCAAGCTCGTCAACGAGGCTGCCCTGACCCTCGAGGCCACCAAGGGTACCGGCACCTATACCGCCAATGAAGACACCATCGGCTTCGGTGCCGTTTATGCCGACGCCGAGGTTGGCGATTACTTCCTGGTCACCGCCAACAACGTTGGCTTCGATTACGCTACCTCCATCAAGGCTCCCGTCACCGCTGAAGGCCTGATGACCTTCGCCGGCACCACCAGCTGCAAGTTCGACGGCACCACCTATTCCGCCGGCAAGATGAACGAGAGCTGCCTCGGCTCTGTCAGCGATAAAACCCAAACCCTGTACCTCGATGAATACGGCTATGCTTACGGCACCGGCAGCACCCTCACCGACCACGACTACTGCGTCGTCCTCAAGAACTATCTGGGTCTCGACAACGGCGAGCTCGTGACAATGCTGAAGGTCGTCTATGCTGACGGCACCGTCGGCACCATCGATCCTAAGGACGCGGACAACAATGCTTCTGTGAACACGGTCTATGCCTATGCCGCTGACAGCAGCGAATACGACCTCACCTACAAGACTGCCTATAAGCTTACTGAGGATGTTGCCGCAGGCGCTCTGAAGTTCAATGCGAATGGCACCCCCTACTTCTTCGCTGACGACGTGACGGTCACCTACGTCTATAACAACAACGGAACTTACAAGACCTCCACCGAGAACGCGGTCAAGAAGATCGTCGCCAACACCGATATCTTCTGGATGACCGACAGCGACGGTCTGGTCGACGCGATGTTCGTCCTCGAAAAGCCCAACAACACGCTCAGCAGCACCAATGGACTGATCCTCCTGACCAAGGAAGTCTTCACCAACGGCACTGCCAAGGATGTTGACGGTAAGACCGTGAACAACATGAAGGGCTATGACGCCTATGTCGACGGCGAGCCGCTCGGTGACTTCATCACCAAGGACGCCGGTACTGTGGGTGCGTTCTATCTGATCGAGAAGGACACCCAGATCGAGGGCGCTTACATCCTCGCCGGTAACCACTACGTCGACACGAACGAAGACGTCCAGTCTGCTGAAAACGTCTACATCGACGCCGATGATACCGCTGCCAAGAGCAACGTGATCGTCCTCGCTAACACCGGCGCGGCTGTCAGAACGACCGGCGAGACCGTGTTCGTTGTTACCGACAGCACGATCAACACCGAGATCGCGAACTTCACCGATCTTGACAACTACATGGATGACTGCGGCCACGGCGTTACCATTTCCGTCCTCTATGACGATGATACCAACAACGCCCTGTACGTCTACATTGTTAAGGACGGTCAGTAATTGATCCAAACCAAATCGTCAAGGGTTTCGGCCCTGCGCTGAAAACTGAGACATGAAAAGACCCCCGCTCGCAAGAGCGGGGGTCTTTTTTGCGCCGCTGCGGCGCGGTGCGGGGGGCGCGCCTTGACATCGGCACGGGAACACGGTAAAATGTCATTATACCACATAAAAAATAGAATTCGGAAATCAGATAGAATTCGGGAAACGGAGAATTGAAATGAAAACAGGCAGCATCATGAAGGGCGGGAGCACATGGAAGGACGGGCTGCTCTGCCTTGCGTTCACCATGCTGGGATACCTGCACTTTGCGGGGCTTGGCAGCAAGTGGATCACGCTTGCCGCGCTGCTCGGCATTATCGTCATGCTCGCGCTTCGCGGGAGGGAGAAACGCTGCACGCTGCCGACGCTGCTGCTGTGCGCCTACGCGCTCTTCTCGTGGCTGACGGTCTTTTGGGCGATGGCGGGCAAATTCCATCTGCGCGAGTTTTCCAAGGTCATTACCGCGCTGGCGGTGTTTTTCTTCATCGCGCTGCGCGAACGCATGGACCGCGCGTTCGCCCGCCGCGTGATGGGGATCGTGAGCGGTGTGTCCGCGCTCTACGCGTTTTTGAGCGTGGAGGCGGCGTCGATCGGGCTGAGCCGGTTGGTGCTGCCCGGCGCAGGCGGGATAGAGATGGGCTTCAACGGCGCGCGCATGAACGGCATTTTCGGCAACGCCAACATCGAGGCGTCGATCTTTGCCATCGGCATCTTTTTCTCCCTCGCCCTGCTGTGCGGTGCGGCGGAGAAGCGGGAGCGTATCCTCTTCGCTGTGACGCTTTCGTTCAACGCTTTCGCGTTTCTGCTCGCGTTCAGCATGGGCGCGATCGTTTGCTTTGCCGCGGCGGTCCTCGTGTATCTCGTCGCGGCGGGCAAGAGCCGCGGCGCGGTACTCGTGCGGATGCTGGAGGCTGCCGCCCCGACGCTGGTTTTCGTGTTTCTTGCCGCGCGGTTCTTTAACCGAGACGGCCTTGCGTTCGTCCCGCTGACGCTGATGCTGCTCAATGCGGCGGTGACCACCGCGCTGGAGCTGTCCGCCGCGGAAAAGCTCGGCGCCGTGTTCGGAGAGAAGCAGAAGCTGACGTTTGTGTTTATCCTTGCCGCCGTTGTACTGTGCGCTGCGTATGTCGGTCTCGGCGCGACGGTCACGGGCGCGTATACCTTCGGCGAGCCGCTTGCGCGCAGCGCGGTGCTTGCGCCGGGCGAGCACACGCTTTACATCGACGCGGACGGCGAGGTGAACAGCTATATCTATTCCCAGAACCGGCTGGAGCTCCTTCAATACAATTCCGACGCGGACTATGACGGCACAGAGACGGAAATCACGTTCACCGTGCCGCAGGATGCGGAAATCACCAATTTCGCCTTTTCCGCGGAGGAGGGCGTTGTGCTGCGCAGCGCCGTTTTGGACGGGCAGAAGACGCTGCCGCTGTATTATCGGCTTCTGCCGGGCTTTATCGGCATCCGAATTCAGAATCTGACGGCGAACCGCTCGCAGATCGAGCGCCGCATTTTCTGGGAGGATGGCATGAAGCTCTTCCGGCGCTCCCCCCTCGTCGGCAACGGTGTGGGCGCGTTTGAGACCGGCGCGACCGCTGTGCAGGACTATTTCTACGAGACCAAATATGTCCACAACCATTATATCCAGGTCCTGCTGGAGGACGGAGTGATCGGCTTCACGCTCTACCTCGGCGCACTGCTTGCGCTGGCTGCCGCGCTTTGGAAAAAAAGGAAGCAGGCAGCGCAGGGCGAGTTCACCGAGCTCTACGGCGCACTGTGCGCCGAGTTCGTGATGAGCTGCGCGCAGATGTTTTGGGACGTGTCAATGTCCTGCGTGGTGTTCACCTGCATGGCTTACGCGACCTACGGTCTGATCGTCGGCACCTGCGCCGAGCCGCTGAAAAAACGGGAGGACGCGGAGGCGCCGGCGAAGCAGGGAAAACAGGCAAAAAAGAAAGCGCGGCAAAGCGACGCGCTCTCTCCGGTGCGCATCGGCGGCATCGCGCTGAGCGCCTGCGTAGCACTGACGCTGTGCGGAAATCTCTACGCCAATTCGCTCAGCAGCAGGCCGGTCACCGTGATAGACGCGTTCTTCCGCAATCAGGATACAGCCGTCCGTCTGGATTTTTATGAGCGGAATGACGCGAAGCTGTCCTATGTGCTCAATGCCGCGGATGTCGGGCAGGAGATTTTCATCGCCCGCGCCAATGACTATGCCGCGCAGCTCGCCGCCGTGCAGTCCAACACCATTCCGCGCAAGCTGGTCGCTTACTATCTGCAAACGGAGCAGTATGCGGCCGCCATCGACGAGGCGATGCTCGGCGCGACCTATTCCGCCACCGACGCGGAGACGTGGAACCGCTGCGCCGCGCTTTTGAAGCAGGCGTTTTTCGACAGCGGTGAGGCAAGTCCCCTGCAAAGCGACGACGGTTCGCTCGCCGGTAAGCTGCAGGAGTACCGCGCGATGCTGCAGGCGCACAACGCCGCCGCGCTGATGCCCGTCGAGCCGGACGAGACGGCGCAGGCCTTCTTTGAACAGGTCGGGGCGCTTGCGGTCAAATAAAAAAATTATGAACGGGAGGACAGGTCGTCTGTCCTCCCGCGGAAAAAGAACTCCCGTCTGGAGACGATTTGAGCAGGCAAAACGACCAAATGGTCGTTCGCAAGGCTGAAAATCGCTCCAGACGGGTATTTTTTTGCCCGTTTTTTCAGAAAGAACGCCGGACGATATGGAAAAGCGCCAAATAAAGGCGGGAAATGGGTAAAATGTCCGACTCAGGTGAGTTTTGTCCGAGTTATCCGAGGGCGGCGAGGCACCCGGCGGGCACGGGAATGTCCGCGAAACAGTCGGCGCAACGGTTGGAAAGAATGCGGATGACACGGAAGTGTCGTTTGCTTGGGAAGCGCGACAGTCGGACAGGGCGAAGATACCGCCTACAATAAAAGTAGATCATATTGAGGAGGTACTTCACTTGAAACAGGACATCATCTGTGCCGGCGCGCTGGACGCGGTGTCGCTCGGCACGGCGGTCGGCGAGTTTCTGAGAACTGTCCGACCGGAACGGGCGCGGCTCATCGACTACTACGCCGGACAGCAGCCTATCCCCAAGGGAGAGGCGGTGCGCGGCAGACCCAACAATCTGCTTCGCGCGCCGTTCCCGCGCTACATCACGGAGGTACACACGGGCTATTTTCTCGGCCAGTCCCCTACCCTTTCGTTTGCGGACGACGCGGCCGGCGAACGATACGCGCTCTTGAGCCGAAGGCTCCGGCTGCCGCATCTTCTGTTCGACCTCGGGCGCGACGCGAGCATCTGCGGCGCGGCGTTTGCGCTCATCTGGGTGGAGCAGTCGGGCATCAGGGCCTGCCGCTGCGACCCGAGGACGTGCTTTGCCATCCGCGCAGGCTCCGCGGGGTCTCCCCTGCTGGCGACGGTGCGGCTCTATGATGAGACGCGCGCGCAGACGCGCGGCGTGCTCTACACCGCGGAGCATATCACGCCGTTCGTGTGGGACAGCATGGGCGTGACGCTGGGGCAGGCGGAGGAAAATCTGCTGCGCGCTATCCCGCTCGTGCCGTTTTACAACAACTGCCAGGGCGTGGGTGACTTTGAGATGGTGACGGGGCTGGTGGACGCGTACAATCTGCTGCTCTCCGGCGCGATGGACGATATGCAGTCCGTGGCGAACGCGTTTCTCGCGCTCTACGGGATGCAGGGCACGACCGAAAAGGACATCGAGCAGGCCAACCGCAACCGCATCCTCGCGCTCTCCGAGGGCGGGCGCGCGGAATTCGTGGTCAAAAATCTCAACCACGAGGCGCTCGGACAGCTCGAAAATAACCTGCGGCGCAGCATTTTGCAGCTGTCCATGACGCCGGATCTCTGTGATGAGCATTTCGCGGGCAACTCGTCCGGCATCGCGCTGCAGTACAAGCTCTGGGGCATCGAGCAGACGCGAAGCGCAAAGGAAAGAACCTTTACAGACGGCATCTGCGAGCTGCTGCGCGTGCTGACCGCGGGCGAGCATCTGCTCGGCGGCAGTGCGGACTTTGCCGTGGGCGATATCACATTCTACAAAAATCTGCCGCAGGACAACGCGTCGCTGTGTGAGACGCTGCTCTCGCTCTCTCCGGTGCTGTCGAGGCAGACGATTCTGGAAAATCTGCCGTGGGTGACGGACGCGAGCGCGGAGATGGCGCGTAAACGCGCGGAGGAAATGATGACGGGAGGAAACGACGATGAATGATGAGGAAATGAAGGAATTGGAGGCGCTGCGCGCGGAAAAGCGTACGCGCGAGCAGACGGCGCGCGCGGTGGCCGCGCTGGAAAATGCCAACGTGCCGCAGGGCTTTGCTGCGCTTCTCGTCGGCAGCGATGACACCGACACCGACAAGCGCGTGCAGGAATTCTGCGCGGCATATCAGGCAAGTCTGACGGAGGACATCAAAAAGCGACTGCCGTCGCAGCCGCCCGCGATGACCTCCCCCCTGCCCCAGCGTCCGAAACGCGGGGTGCAGCGGCTGCGCTGAGGGGGATGAGAGATGAGACTTCCCCCCTTTTTGACGGAAAAACCCCTCATCGGCGCGGTACTGGACGCATCCGACGCGGGTGCGGCGCTGCTTGAAGCGGACGTGGACCGGCGCAACGATCAGCTGTCCTACCGGACGGCGGACGAGGGACTGCGCCGCTGGGAGCGGGACCTGAGCCTACCCTCCGACGGCGACCTCCCCACGCGCCGCGCGCGCGTTTATGCCGCGCTCACCGGCGGCAGGACGCTGACGGTGGAGGAGCTTGAAAAGTTGGCGCTGACGCTTTCCGACGCGCAGGAGGCGGTGGTGACAGAGAAATACAGCCGTTATCAGGTGATACTCTCCGCCCTGTTTGACGGCGAGGCGGGCGACCTCACCGCGCTGCGTGCCGCGGTCGAGCGCCGCAAGCCCGCGCATCTGGACATCATGGTGCAGTCTACGCTGCCGGAAAAGCGGGTGGTGTATTACGGCTTGGCGACGCCGCTGAGCGTGGCACGAAAAAAAGGAAATGGTGTGTCAACAGGTAATTTCGCACTCTATGGCGGCGGCTTATCTGCGGATGAGAGAACTTACTATGATACAGTTGATGCTTATGATGGGCAGCTTGTGCGAACGACGCCGCAGCCCTTGATGACGCGGGCGTGCGAAGTCGGCTCGGCAATGGCTGGAGAGGTTGCTATATTCGCAGGCGGGGAAACATCGCTCAGTCATGACGAAGCATCCGCCACGGCGTACTCGCAGGATCTGACACGCAGCGCGATTCCGCAATTTTCGGCTGGCTGGTTTAGCTGTGGAGGTGCTGTCAGCAATGGACGCTGCGCGGTTTTCGGAAGCGGTGAAACAAAATATCCAAGTTATTATATTACCGATACCGTAAAAGCAATCGATGAAATGCTAACGGTGACATATCCAATTAAGTTTACATCAGCCCGCCGTTACTATGCCGCAGCAAATGCGGGTGGTACTGTTCTTTTTGCAGGAGGTTTGGTTGGCGCCAGCTTAGATGGCTCTTATTCAGGCTCTGTAGAAGCATACGGACCTGATCTGGAAAAGCTGAGTGCGAATGCACTACCGATTGCCGTCTCTCTGCATGGTGCGGCTGAAGCCGGAAATTATGCCGTATTTTGTGGAGGGTACGACGGATCATCATCCCGAAATATGGCTTGCGCATATTCACCGGAATTGACACGGGTGATACTCGATAACCTATCCGAGGCACGATCTCAGTTTCATAGTGTAGCATTCTATAATAATGCACTCTTCTCAAGCGGTAATGTTGCATCGGAATATGCATCTGATTGTTATAGTGATGATTTGACACATACGATTTTGCCGAGTATATCTGATGCTCGTATGACAAATATGACAAATAGTCGTAGTGCGAGTGTCGGAGATTACGCCTTAATGTGCGGCGGACTCAAAGCTTCGGATTATGTACAAACATCTGACACTGTTGACGTATTTACAGTAGAATGAAATTATAGGAGGAAAGGTTTTATGAAACGTTATGCCATTTGGGACAAGGCGTCCCCCATCATCGTACCCACCGGCAAGGTGTTCACTGCTGAACAATGGAAGGAAAAGTATCCCGTAGCAGCGCTGCCGAGCATCACTGTTGTCTGCGCCGCTGGCGAGATCAACGGCGGCTTCTTCGGTACACTTGGTCAGATGGAGCAGATGTACGCCGCGCAGGGCTGCGACTTCTCCGAATGCGAGAGCGCGGAGGATAAGCTGGAGGTCATCGAGGCGTTTGAGGACGCGATGAACGCCGGCACGGACGAGAACACGCCGGAGGAGCGTATCGCCGCGGCGCTGGAGTATCAGGTCATGGCATCTCTGCCGGATGAGGAATAAGGAGGAACGGACGTGAATTTTGAGACGATCAAACGCAACTTTGAGCGCGGACTGTGGAATGCCGCGATGGTGAAGCTGGCAGTGCGCAAGGGTATCATCACCAAGGCGCAGTATACGGACATCACAGGCAAGACGTACAGATAAGGAATAGAACGGCACGACAAAGCCCCCGAAGCAAACTGCTTCGGGGGCGCAGTTTCTGTATAAGGATAGGATCAGACCACGTGATCCTTTAAGATGGGGATGCGGTGCATAATGGCGGCAATCGGTAAAGACACAAAAAACACACCGACAACGATCAGCGGGACAGAAAGCAACGGCGTGAAAGATGCCGAGGAAAAATCAAAGAGCTCCGCTAACGCCTCGATTACCATGACGTGTATCATATAAATACAAAGACTGAATTTAGAGAGAAGGGGTATCGTTCGCTGCCAGAAGGAAGAAACTTTTTCCCGAGAGATGCGGTAGCGGGCAAAAGTGAACAGACCAACGGCTTGAAGGACTTGCATTATCTGGAAAACCTCTTCTCCATCGACCCGTATCCCCTTTTCAGACAGCACGGCGCGAACCGGAATGAGGAGGAAACCCAATATGCTGGCAGCATAGAGTATTTTGCGCTGTCTGGCGGAAAAGTCATAATGGCTGAGGACATAGCCGCCGACATAGCAGGCGGCATAGAGCGGGATCGAATAGAAATTCATATTTTCCCACAGGGAAAGAAACGAATCCGACCACGGGAGCGGAAGCGCCAGTGCAATGGGAACAAGCAGCGAGAAAACCAGAGCCAACTGCAGAAAATAAAGCGTGTCCTCGCGGTGCTCTGTGATGCGGCGAAGAAGCGGCGTTACGATATATAGACCGATCAGCATGATCAAAAACCATTGATGATAGAAACCGCTGAGAAGGTTTCCGACCCAATCATACAGGGTCTTATGCTTCAGCACTGCCCAAGCGGTGGCATAGACAGCCGACCAGAAAAAGAACACCTTGACAATGCGCAGGATGTTCTTTCGATACAGCTTCTTCACCGTTACCGTGCGAGTGGGATCCAAAAGAAACATTCCGCTGACCATGACGAATATGATATTTGCCCAAACGGAGCACCCGCCATACATCAAAAAAGGGAACTTTTCAACGAAAGGAAGCTCAGAGGTTGCCGCGCTGCCGGAAACGTGGCTCGTAATTACGGCGAGCATGGCGATTACCCGCAGGAAGTCAACATAATATTCTCTCTCTCTCTCTCTCTCTCTCTCTAAGCATATTTACCTCCAAATAAAGTGTTTTTGCAACTTTTTGAACAAAAAAAGGAAAATTGGTATGAGAAGCTTTGCGAAGCAGGCGCTATGCGTTCAGCAGCGCTTCAATGCCGCGCTGGAGGGCAGCGCGCTCCCGCTGTGCTTCGGCAGCGGTACTGCCCGCGGCGGTGAGGTAGAACTTGATCTTCGGCTCGGTGCCGGAGGGACGGACGATGACCGTGGAGCCGCCGGAGAGCGTCAGCTTCACGACGTCCGCGCCCGGAAGTCCTTCTATCCCCGCCGCGTAGTCCGCCGCTGCTTCCACGCGGCGGCCGCCCAGCTCCGTGACGCCGCCGCGGAACGACGCCATCAACGTGCGGATCTTTTCCGCACCGGCAGCACCGGTAAATTCATAGGAAAGCAGGTCGTTGAGACAGTAACCGTAGGTTTGGTAAAGCTGCTCGAGCGCGTCCGGCAGCGTCGTGCCGCGGCTGCGGTGATAGGAGAACAGCTCGCACACCAGCATGGCGGCGACCACGGCATCCTTGTCGCGCACATAGCTGCCGCGCAGGTAGCCGCAGCTTTCCTCAAAGCCGAAGATAAAATCGTCCGCGCGTCCCGCCTGCTCCAGCACGCCGATCTGCTCGCCGATGAATTTAAAGCCGGTGAGGACGCTGCGCGTCTGCACGCCGTAGTGCGCGGCGATGCGCTCCGAAAGTGGGGACGTGACGATGGTTTTGATAAAAGCGGGATGCTCCGGCATCCGTTTTTGCTCTGTGAGGCGGGCGCAGACGTAATCCAGCAGCAGAAGCCCCACCTCGTTGCCGGTGAAGAGCCGATACTCCCCCGCCCCGTCGCGGGCGGCGACACCGATGCGGTCACTGTCGGGGTCGGTGGCAAGCGCCAGCTCCGCGCCGATGCGCTTTGAGAGCGCGATGGCGAGCGACATGGCCTCCGGGATCTCGGGGTTGGGATAAGGGCAGGTGGGAAAATGGCCGTCCGGCTGACGCTGCTCCTCCACCACGAAGACGCGATGGTAGCCGCACTCCGTCAGGGTGCGCAGGACGGGCTTGAGCCCTGTGCCGTTGAGGGGCGAATAGACAATGGGGAAATCGCGGTATGTGCCATCGTCCGACAGGGATTGCGCTTTGACACAACGGATATAGTCATCCATCACGCGCGGCGGCACATGGCGGATGCTGCCGTCCGCGAGCGCGGCGGCAAAGTCAGCGAGGTGGACGTCGTCAAAAATATCCAGCGCCTCGATCTCGGCGAGGACGGCGTCCGCCACCTCGAGCGTGATCTGGCAGCCGTCGGCGTTGTATACCTTATAGCCGTTGTACCTGGCGGGGTTGTGGGAGGCGGTGATCATCACACCCGCGGCGCATCCGAGCGCCCGAACGGCAAAGGACAGGCAGGGCGTGGGCGCAAGCTCCGGATAAAGCCAGACCTGCACGCCGGAGGCGGCGAGCACGCGGGCGGTCACGCGCGCAAATTCGTCAGAGAGGATGCGGGAGTCATAGCTCACGGCGACGCTGCGGCGCTGCGGTGGGAAATGGCGGCAGACGTAATTTGCAAGCCCCTGCGAGGCTTTGGCGACCGTGTGGCGGTTCATGCGGTTAGCGCCGGGACCGAGGACGCCGCGCAGTCCGCCGGTTCCGAAGGCCAGATCGCGGTAAAACGCATCCTCCAGCGCGGCGGGGTCGGAGGCGAGGGCAGAAAGTGCGTCCCTTAAGCTTTCGTCGGCTCGCTGAAGCCAACGCTCGTATTGAGCGGTGATTTTTTCGTCCAAAGCGTTATCTCCTTTCAGCAGCGGATGAGCAGGAACTGCGCCTGCCCATGCAGGGTGAGGTCGGCGTTTGCCGGAAGAAAGATGCAGTCCCCCTTGAAAAAGTCGCGCGTCTGCTCGCCCCATGAGACGGCGCCGCAGCCGGTGATGCACAGAAGCACCCGAAAAGACAGGTTGTCGGCGCAAACGGTGACGCGCTCGCGGATGCGTTCGGTGTTGAGCAGAAGACGCTCGACCTGAAAATGCGGACAGCGGCACAGAAGCTCCACGGCGCAGCCGGGGCGGTAGTTCAGTACGCGCATAGGCTGGCGGGGCGCGGCGCTGGCGGTGAAGCGCGCGGCGGCGAGCGCCTTTTCGACGTGGAGCGGGCGCTTCTGCCCGTTTTTGTCCACGCGGTCATAGTCATAGAGGCGGTAGGTCAGGTTGGAATTTTCCTGAATTTCCGCGATCAGACAGCCCGCGCCGATGGCGTGGACGGTACCGGCGGGAATGAAAAACACGTCGTCCGTCCGCACGGGAACGCTTTGCAGATGCTGCAGGAGCGTACCGTCGGCGATGGCGCGGCGCAGCGTGGCGGCATCCGCGTCGCGCCGCAGGCCGTAAACAAGATGCGAGTCCTTTTCCGCGTCGAGCACATACCACATCTCGCTCTTGCCCTTTTGCCCGTTCTCGTGGGCGGCGGCAAAGGCGTCATCGGGGTGTACCTGCACGGACAGGTCGCGGCAGGCGTCGATGAATTTGATGAGGACGGGCAGCTCGCCCGATTTATTTTCGCAGTGCTGCCCTAAGTATTCCGGATGCGCGCGCAGGACGGCGCGCAGCGTCCGCCCCGCGAATGTGCCGCCGGTGACGGTGCTCTCCCCGTCGGGGTGGGTGGAGCACTCCCACGTTTCGGCAAGGGGTGTGAGGGGCAGGCTTTTGGCGAACTCATCGTTGAGGCGGCGTCCGCCCCAGAGGTAGTCCTTCCCTGCCGGCGCGAGAAACAGCGGCTCAATCCGGGAAGGGGAAAATTTGCTTGTCATGGACATTGATCTCCTTACCAAGCTGGACTTCGATGACCTGCAATTCAGTGTCGGCAATGAGGGTGTGGCGGCAGTGGGCGGACATGGTGACAACGTCGCCGGCGCTGATGTGCTGCTCCATGCCGTCCACAACGGTGCGGCCCGTGCCGGAGACGACCGTCCACACCTCGTCGCGGTGCTCGTGGCTGTGGTAGTTGATGTGGGAGCCGGCGCGCAGCTGGATGCGGATGGTCATGCTCTCGCGCTGCACGTCGAGCACCGTGAAGCTGCCCCAGGACTTTTCGGCGAACATGACGGGACCGGTGATATCGTCCACATAGGGCTTGATGTAAGAGCTTTGCACCTTGTCGCTGATGAGGATGCCGTCGCCGCTGGCGGCGATGACCGCGTCCCTGACGCCCATGCAGAGGATGGGGATATTCAGCTCGTTGATGACATTCACATTTTCACAGGTTTCGTTGAGAATGACCTTGCCCATGGTGGGCGAGTCCATCTCCTCGGCCATGGTGTTCCATGTGCCGAGGTCCTTCCACGAGCCGCCGTAGCGCACGACCTGAATGCTGGACTCATGCTCCACGACGGCATAGTCGAAGCTGATCTTTTTGAGTGTTTCGTATTCGGAAAACAGCGTCTCATAGTCGGACGTGCCGAGCAACTCGCGGGATTTATTTAACACATAGCGGAGCTTGTAGGCAAATACGCCGCCGTTCCACAGCGCACCCTGCGCGATATAGCCCTCGGCGGTTTTCCTGTCGGGCTTTTCCTTGAAGGTGGACACCGCGCTGACCGGAGATTTGTCCGCGGGGATGATGTAGCCGTATTTTTCACTGGGGTAGGTCGGCTCGATGCCCATGAGCGTCAGGCTGGCCGCGCCCCTGTCCGCCTGTGCGCTCAGGATCCTGAGCGTTTCAAAATAGTCGTCGTCCACGTAGGGGTCAACGGGACAGACGACCACGCTTTCGTCCTCCGCCACGCCCTTGACATCGTGCAGATACGCGGTCGAAAGCGCGATGGCGGCAAAGGTGTCGCGGCGGCACGGCTCAATAGAGATGTCGATATCCCGCCCCAGCTGGTTGCGCAGGGCGGAGACCTGCGCTTTCGCCGTGGCGATGACGACGGAGGCGTCCGCATCCACCGTCCTGATCTGGCGGTAGACGCGCTGCACCATGGATTCGTAGTCCCCGTTCGGGGCGCGGAAGAGCTTGAGAAACTGTTTGGAGCGGATGTCGTTGGACAGTGGCCAGAGCCGCTTGCCCGACCCGCCCGAGAGTAGGATGATGTTCATGGGGAGACCCTTTCCTTACCGTTCTGCGCGCATGGGATTGTGCAGAAAATCTTCATAGGTGAGGCGAATGCCCTCCTCCAGCTCGGTCCGGTATGTCCAGCCGAGGGCGGTCGCTTTGGAAACATCAAGGAGCTTGCGCGGGGTGCCATTCGGCTTGCTGGTATCCCACAAGATGTCACCCGCATAGCCAACAACTTGGGCAACAAGCTCTGTAAGAGCCTTGATAGTAAGTTCTTTTCCCGTACCGGCGTTGACTGTCTCATCGCCGGAATAGTGATTCATGAGGAACACACAGAGATTGGCAAGATCATCTACATATAAGAATTCACGCAGGGGGCTGCCATCGCCCCAACATGTGACGCTTTCTGCCCCGGATTCTTTTGCTTCGTGGAAACGGCGAATAAGGGCCGGCAGGACATGGGAGTGGGTGGGATGGTAGTTATCATTCGGGCCATAGAGGTTGGTGGGCATAACAGAGATATAGTCTGTGCCGTACTGTCGGTTGAGAAATTCGCAGTATTTCAGACCTGAAATTTTAGCAAGCGCGTAAGCCTCATTTGTCTTTTCCAATGCGCCGGTGAGCAGACAGTCCTCCTTCATCGGCTGGGGCGCAAGACGCGGATAGATGCAGGACGAGCCGAGGAACTCCAGCTTTTTGCAGCCGCTTTTCCATGCCGCGTGTACGACATTCATTTCGAGGATCATGTTGTCATACATAAAATCCGCCAGCGCGGATTCGTTGGCCATGATGCCGCCCACTTTGGCGGCGGCCAAGAATACATATTCGGGCTTTTCCGCGGCAAAGAAAGCATCGACGGCTGCCTGATTGCACAGGTCGAGCTCTTTGTGCGTGCGGGTGACGAGATTCGTATAGCCCTGCCGCGCAAGCTCGCGGCAGATGGCGGAGCCGACCATGCCGCGGTGTCCTGCCACAAAAATTTTCGCGTTTTTTTCCATCATATCACTTCTGTTCTTTCTTTATTTTGCCTGAGCTTCGCGCTTGGCGAGCGCGAGGTCGTGCTCCGCCATGATGCGGGCAAGCTCTTCATAGCTGGTTTTTTGCGGGTTCCAGCCCAAGACCGTCTTTGCCTTCGTCGGGTCGCCGAGAAGATTCACAACGTCCGTGGGGCGGTAGAACGCGGGGCTGACCTCCACCAGTACGCGGCCGCTTGCCTTGTCGACGCCCTTTTCGTCCAGACCGCTGCCCTGCCACGCAAGCTCGATGCCGACATAGCGGAACGCAAGCTCCGTGAACTCGCGCACGGTGTGCTGCACACCGGTGGCGATGACGAAGTCCTGCGGCTCGTCCTGCTGGAGCATCAGCCACATACACTCGACATAATCGCGGGCGTAGCCCCAGTCGCGCAGAGAGTCCATATTGCCGAGGTAGAGCTTGTCCTGAAGACCCTCGGCGATGCGTCCGGCGGCGAGGGTGATCTTGCGGGTGACGAAGTTTTCGCCGCGGCGCTCGGATTCGTGGTTGAAGAGGATGCCGTTGCAGGCGTACATCCCGTAGGCGTCGCGGTACTCCTTGACCATCCAGAAGCCGTACTGCTTGGCAACAGCGTAGGGGCTGAAGGGGTGGAACGGCGTCGTCTCGCGCTGGGGCACCTCCTCGACCTTGCCGAACAGCTCGCTCGTGGACGCCTGATAGACGCGGCAGGTCTTGGTGAGACCGAGGATGCGCACCGCCTCCAAAATACGGAGCGTGCCGAGGGCGTCGATGTCGCCGGCGTACTCCGGCGCGTCAAAGCTGAGCGCCACATGGCTCTGCGCGGCGAGGTTGTAGATCTCGTCGGGACGCACCTCGGAGACGATGCGGATGATGCTCGCCGCGTCCGCCATGTCGCCTAAGTGCAGCGTGATGCGGTTAGGCGCAAGAAGATGGTCGATGCGCGAGGTGTTGGAAACGGAGGTGCGGCGCACCAGTCCGTGGACCTCGTAGCCCTTTTCAAGCAGGAATTCGGCAAGGTAGCTGCCGTCCTGTCCGGTGATACCGGTGATGAGTGCGGTTTTCATAGAGTCGTTTCACGCCTCTTTTCCTTTAAGGATTATCATGCTCTATTCGAAGAATAGAGCATGGCAGGGGTACCCCTGCCAAAATTTTTTTGTCAGCTCATAATGTGAAAGCGATGTATGCGGCTTGAAAAAAGCGGCATCAGCAGCTTTGTTATTTGACCCGTGAAAGAGCGTTTGAAAAACGGGTTTTCAGCGCTATCATCTCAGAAGCCGAAAACAGTGCGCGGAAAACGGGATTTCTCCACACAAATTGCTTTTTGCTGGGGACATCCCATCTCTCAAACGACACGGAGTCGAAAGAACTTGCAAGCCACTTAAGTTCACTGTCCTGAATTGTATCGCCGAAATAGGTTCGCCCGATACGCAGGGTGTTCAGCTTGCGAAGCGCTGCCTTTTCGGGGTGATACAGATAGATGTAAGTACCATAGGTCTCATATTCGCTGAAGCCGGAGGCGGAAAGCTCTTCGGGGGTGACGGCGCGCAGGATCTTTTCAAAAAGAGAGTTTCCGGGCAGGCTTGCGTTGCCGTCGATCCTTAAAAGCAGCGTTTGCTTTCGAGCAAAGCTTTCAGCTTCGCCAAAAGGGTGGCAAATGCCTCTGTGCGGGCGAAAATTGCGAGATTGATCACACTGGGGACTGCGACGGCGATGACGCAGCGCAGCAGCATTCCGGCAACGGAAACGGGCAGCGATCTTGTCAGAAGCCAGGCGATAAGGGTCTGCGCGGCTGCCAGAGAAAACTGGAGGAGCTCCCGCCCCCACAAGGCGCTGATGCGGCGATGGAAGAGATGGGACTCCACCACCTGAAAGCGGCCATGCCAGATGACGAGGAGGGAGACTGCGGTGCCGAGCGTGATACCGGCGATGCCGAGCCATTGAAAGAGCAGGAAGGATACGGCGAGGTTACACACCATGCTGTAGCCGTCGTAGCGGCGGCTGACCTGAAAATCGCCGAAGCTGCCGCGGAACAGCGACACGGATTCCAGCTTTACATACACATACGCATAGAATCCATACGCCAGCACAAAGCTGAACGGCAGCAGAAACTGTTCGCCGAAGAAAACGGGGATCGCGCTTTGAAAGACAACGACAAAGCCGGAAAATACCACCGAAGCGACAAAAAAGCAGATCATATCGAGCATCCGATACAGTCCGAGCAGATCCTCTTTGCTCTCCGTATTGACGGCTTCCGCGACACTGGCGCCCAGCGGAGCGATCAGCTTGAAGACGATTGTGATCACACTGCCGCCGATGAGGATATAGTTGCTGTAAAGTGTGACGGACAGGGCATTTGCCAGAAACGCGATGAGCAGACTGTCCGTGGACATATTGACGGTATAATAGAACTTGGTGAGATACAGATTTTTGATATCGCTGAAAAAGCCCTCGGCTTTGTAGTCGGCAAAAGACGCCTTTACAGGAACGATATCGGGAAATTCCCGCCTGGAAAGAAAGACCACAAGAACCTGAGAGAGAATGCCTGAGACGCAGGTGAGAATTAAGTATATCAGGAAATCCGGCGCTGCAAAAAGAAGAATGGCTTTGGCAGCCAAAAGAGCGATACGGCACGCCGTTTCGACCCAAATGACCCGATATTCCTTCTGTGCGGCGACAAAGAGGGACCGGCGATAATTAAGGAAATAGGCGATCACGTTGGAAAGCGCATAAAGGAGGAACATCAACCGGAAATAGCCCCACATCGTGACTTTCCCGGCAAAAATAGAGGGGAGCAGGAAAAACACAACGACCAATGCGACAGCGATGCCGATGCCGATGATCGCGCAGAGCGTGCGGTACATTCCCAGCAGCTTTGAAATTTTCCGGGTGTCGTTTTGGGCAAAAGCGCCGTAAAATCGGTAGATAAACAGACCGTCCGAACCAAAATCCGCGATGGCGACGATGCCGAAAATGTTGGAAAGGAGGGCGTCGTAGCCCACCAGCTCCGTCTCAAACTCCTGAAGCATCAGACGGCGTGTCACAAGACCGAGCACGAGGATCAAAAGGTATGTTCCGATCGAGGTTATGGAATTTCTGAATGCTTTTTCAGTTCTCACGTTTCACCTCACCCGCAGGGAGCTGTGTAATGGGGATCAGGATCCAGTCGTCCTCATAAAGATCGACGGGCTTATCGCTGCGGAACCAGCGCTGCGGAGCATAGACCGTTTTGTCCGGCGCGGCGCCCAGAAGCTGCGCCCACCAGCTGTAGCTGGAGTTGGCTACGATAAAGTGCCGGCACTGCGCCATCAGCTGCAGGTCGCTGACGGCATCGCCCTCCGGCAGCCAGACGATGTTTGCACCGGTGGGAAATGGGATGGCTTTCGCTTTGTCCGGCTCATTGGAAAAGGCGAAAAAGGTGGGGTTTTCAAGACGCTCCATCGCCGCCTGCACGGCTTTTTGATAATAGGTCTCGTCGCACACATAATGCACACGGCGGGCGGCGGGGTTATTTACGTAATCGCCCAGACGGATGTGCAGACAGATGGAATTCGTGTTTTGGATCTGCGTCAGGTACGCTGTGCTTTCCAGCGCGATAAGCTCGGGATGGCGCAGCTCCGCGCGGAGCTCGTCGGTGTGCGCCCCCCAGAATTTGCGGGATTGGAAATAGCCCTGATAAAAACAGTCTTTCCAGCGGGAAAGGCGCTGAAGGGGAACGTATCCGTCCGTCACGAAGTAGAAGCCCAGACGGTTCCAGAACGGCGCGAGCGCTTTTTCAACCTGATAGTCGGGCTGCGTGCTCCGGCGGCAAAACGCCGCAAGATACGCCTTGCGCAATGCGCGAAAAAGGAAACTGCGGATCGGGGCAAGCTCCAGATAATACGGGAGATCGTCCGGTGTTTTCTCCACAAAGCGTATGTTTGCCTGCGGGGAGATGACGCGCTCGAGCTGGCGCGTTACGTGCGGGACGTCGGGAGTCCGGTGGTAATCGTACAGCGTGATGCCCTCGCCGGTCTCCAGTTGAATGGCCCGCGCCATCGCGTAGATAAACAGTTGGTTGCCGAATCCGCCCATGCTTTCAATATGGATCATCGGGTATTCCTTTCCTGATCGAAGATCTTATGTCCTGCTCTGCCTGAAGCAGTGCTTAACGGCAAGCAGAAACCGATAGCACCCGCACCCTCCGTAGATGCCGAACAGACGAACCAGCCCGGCAAGCAAACGGGAATACCCGTCTGTGAAACGAAGAACATCCCGATTGCGCCAGAACAGTTCCTGCAAAGCCTTCGTATCCCGGCTGGAGCCAAGCCGGCAGATTTGGAAGCATGCGCCAACAAATCCATTCCCAAGAGAAGGCGTTCGATATTCCCGAGCCCATTTCGCATAATAGGTCAGTTGTGCGCGGACAGATTTCTCGGAAACGGTGAGGGCAAGCCCCGTGCTGCGCACACGGTAGAGCAGCAAAACCTGATCGGTACTCTCTACCCGCTTGGCATACGGAAGCGAGGTGAGGTGAAAATCCATATCCTCCGCATAGGAAACCCCCTCAATAAACCGGAACGGATGCTCCTCCAAAAAAGACCGGCGGTATAGGCGGCTCCACACCGCCCAGATCATGTATCCGTTCTGTGAGAATGTGCGTTCCAGCCAGCTTGCGCCATCCTCACCGTGGGGGAAGACGCCGGGATGGACAGCGTCCTGCAAGCCGCCCTCATGAAAACACTGAAAGCAGAACTGCACGATATCCGGCTGCCTGTCCAGAAAGGTGTCCATTGTGGACAGCAGCTCCGGCTTCCATAGGTCATCGCTGTCCAAAAACAGAACGTACCCGCCCTGCGCCGCGTCCAGTCCCGCGTTGCGGGCTGCGCTGACGCCGCCGTTTGGTTTGTGGATCACGCGAAAAGCGGGATGCTTTGCGGCGTATTCATCGCAGATGACGCCGCTGCGATCGGTAGAGCCGTCGTCCACAAGGATGACCTCGTAGTCCGAGGCGGTATCCTGCGCGAGAACACTGTCCAGACAGGCGGGAAGATACGCCTCCACGTTATAAACGGGGATAATAATGGAATAGGTCGGCATGATTAGCTCCTCAGCTTTGATTTTCCTTGCAGGAAATAACGCATAGCGCGGACGCTCGTTGACTTATAATCCTAAAAAGTGTTTGAAATCGATGAGCTTCAGGTATACTTTGCCGCCGCGGTAAATACCGAGCGTGCGGTAGAGAAAACGCGCAAGCCGCATCCGCCAGCCGGTGACTGCTTCAAGAATGTCACGATTGGCCTCGATCAGCGCCAGCACCTCCCCCATCTCCCCCTTTGAAAACCCGGCCACGCCGTAGATCCGTATACAAAAGTAATTCGCCAGCGTGGGCAGAGGTATCAAACAATAAGACCGGGCAATCATCCGCAGATCGTCATAAATTTTTTGGGGCGTATTGGTATAGGTGATGCTCCCCTCTCGCCGTCCCCGATACAGGTACAGCGGCCGGGCAAGCTGAAGCACCCGCTCCGCGCAGGCAAAGACGCAGAAATTAAAGGATAGGTCCTCGCAATAGGTCAGTCCCTCTTCAAAGCGCAGTCCCCCCAAAAATGCCCGGCGGTACAAAAACATACAGGCACTTGTGGGCGGCAGCAGTTTTCTCCGGTCATGGTCACGGCAAAAGTCCCCGCCGGACAGCGGGCACCCGATGGCGTACAGCGGGAAGCTTTCCCGCGTTCCATCGGGATAAAACTTTTCATAGCCGAATGCCGCCATGTCCGGCTCCTGCGTCAAAAGGGTATCCATTGTGGACAGCAGCTCCGGCTTCCACAGGTCATCGCTGTCCAAAAACAGAACGTACCCGCCCTGCGCCGCGTCCAGTCCCGCGTTGCGGGCTGCGCTGAGGCCGCCGTTTGGTTTGTGGATCACGCGAAAAGCGGGATGCTTTGCGGCGTATTCGTCGCAGCTGGCGCCGCTGCGATCGGTCGAGCCGTCGTCCACAAGGATGACCTCGTAGTCCGAGGCGCTGTCCTGCGCGAGCACACTGTCCAGACAGGCGGGAAGATACGCCTCCACGTTATAAACGGGGATAATAATGGAATAGGTCGGCATGATTAGCTCCTTAATCAGAATTCTGTATTGACAAACAGTGGCTCAGCTGAGCCGCAAAGTCGAGGCGGTTTTGCTCGACTGTATGGTCAGCGGCATACGCAGACGCACTTTTGCGATACGCATCATAATGGGTGCGCACTTCGTTGATCCCATCGGCGAAGGTATCATCCGCTACGCCAACCCCCGCTGCGCAAAGCCGCTTGAGCGGCGGATTTGTGGTGGTCACGACCGGAATGCCCTCATAAATGAACTCAAATAGCTTGCCCGAGGCGCAGAAGCGGTTGTTCAGATCCTTCTGATGATAGCTGACGATACCCACATGAGAATGTTGGACCAGATATTTCAGCGTATTCTGGTCGACACGTCCCAAAATGGTCACACGATCCAGCTTTTGCCGGCGGATGATCTCCTCAATGGTGGAAATATCCTCTGCGCCGGAGGAACCCGCCAGCAGCAGACGGCACTGCGCCCCTGTTCGGTGAAAATTTTCCGTTAACACATCATTCAGACGGGAACAGTCACAGCCCGCTGTGGCCAACACGCGAAATTCGTTCTTTTCCAACAGACGGACCAGTTCTCGCGGCAGTTGGGACGGGTCAAAATCCGAAGAATATTGCAGCTGCCGCAGATTTTCAAAGACCAACGGCGTCTCTTTCAAATGATAATATCGGCGCATAAAGTCTGCTCGTTCCTGATTAGCTGCTACGATGATGTTCGCCCGGCGGATGCTGAACCCCTCAAAGCGGCACATCTGCTTTTCCAGCACGGTGCGCATCTCTTCTTTCAGGTAGCACTCACGGCAGTCCTGCAATACAGAGCGGGGACGGAAGAGTTTCTTAATCAGCATACCGGGAAGCGCAGCCTTTTGATTGTCCAACACCAACAGGTCGATGCCACCCTGCTGCTTTGCCAGAGAGATCGCCCTTTTGATAAAGCACAGGTAGTCAGCCGTGCGGCACCAGCGCCAGAGCAGACGGTTTTTCTGATAACGCGCCAGCTTTTCCGGCGGGAAATTTTCAAGATCGAAACGCGCCGGCGTTTTGTAAATGTAATGACGCGCGTGACAGGGCACAGAGCCAGCTGTAAACGCAGACAAAGTGCCCAACGAACTGAAAACAGCCATCAGCTCGCGCAAGCGTCCATCATAATCATAATTTCCGGATGAGATCAGAAGTATGTTCATATGCCCTCCACGACGAGTTTATCCGTTTGCCCAAAATTCAAAAGCTTCCCGACATATCGGCGCTGGCGAAATCCGTGAGCGGGAGTTTGACCGGCGCTCCGGTCTTCTGGCTTTTGTAGACCGCCAAAATCATCTCCAGCGCGTTGCGGCCGGCGACAGCGTCCACATAGGGGCTGCGGTCATGCTCGATGGCGTCCATCATGTCGGCAAAAAGACTCGTGTGGCCGTTGCCGTAGACGTTGCTCGTTGCCTCCTGCAAGCCCTTGTTGGCGGCGTCATCTGCGTCCTCATCGGCAAAGTCCCACACGTCGATGGTATTCGTGGACTTGCCGCCGAGCTTCACCGTGCCCGTTTCACCGAAGAGATACAGTGTCTCCTCCAGATTTTTCGGATAGACGTTGACGGTGCCCTCGATCGTGCCGATCGCGCCGTTTTTGAACTTCACCACCGCCATGCCGACGTCCTCGGCCTCCAAGTAGTCATGGAACTGTTGGCGGGTAACGCCGTAGACCTCCGAAACCTCGTCGCCCATCATCCAGCGCAGCAGGTCGATGCCGTGGATGCACTGATTTATCAGGCAGCCGCCGTCGCTCGCCCATTTGCCGCGCCACGGCGCCTGCTCGTAATACGCGCGGTCGCGGTTCCAGCGCACATGGATGCTGCCGTGAGACAGCCTTCCGAAGCGGCCGGCTTCGAGCGCGCGGCGAGTCTCCTGCACGGCGAGATTGAAGCGGTTCTGGTGGCAGGCGGCGACCTTGACATGCTTTTCCCCGCTGCGGCGGACGATTTCCTCCGCGTCCGCCATGCTCATCGCTATGGGCTTTTCGATGATGACGTTCACGCCCGCGTCGATGCAGTACAGGGCGATCTCGGCGTGCACGCCGCTCTCCGTGGCGATGCTCACCAGCTCCAGCTCGCCGTGCTCGGCGAGCATCTTTTTGTAATCGGTATAACGGGCGATGGAGGTATCATTTTGCAGCTCGAATTTGGCGAGGAGCGCTTCCATTTTTTCGGGATGGATATCGCACACGGCGACAAGCTCCAGCTTGTTATTGAGCGCCGCCTTAATGTGATTGACGGCAATACGGCCGCAGCCGATGAGCGCGTATTTCATTTACAGCACCTCGATATTTTCGCGCTTTTCAATATTTTTGCAGACGTTCTTGCAGTCGAACACGGGAACGCCGCAGCTTGTTACCATGGCATAGTCTACCCTGGTGTGCGCCGTGGTGATGCACACAAGGTCGTACTGCTTCACAATGTCGGCGGTCAGGGCGGGAATGCCCTCGTACCACTCTCCCGCCTCGCGGTAGCGCGGGATGAAGGGGTCGTAAAAATCGACCTGCGCGCCCGTCTTTTTGAACTCCTCGATGACGCGGATGGCGGGGCTTTCGCGGTAATCGTCGATATCCTGCTTGTACGCCACGCCGAGCACGAGCACGCGCGAGCCGTTGAGCGCCTTTTTATGGCGGTTCAAAATCTTCCCCGCGCGCTCGACGGTGTACTCAGGCATCCGGTCATTGACCATCATCGACGCTTCGATCATGCTGGTGTGGAAGCCGTATTCACGGGCTTTCCAGCTCAGATAGTACGGGTCGAGCGGGATACAGTGTCCGCCGAGGCCCGGGCCGGGATAGAACGCCTGAAAGCCGTAGGGTTTCGTTTTGGCGGCGTCGATGACCTCCCAGATGTCGATGCCCATCTTGTGGCAGAGGATCGCCAACTCATTGACGAGGCCGATGTTCACGTTGCGGTAGGTGTTCTCCAGTATCTTCTCCATCTCCGCAACAGCGGGTGAGGAAACGGTGTGCACATCACCCTCTAAGATCGCGCGGTAGACCGCGGCGATGACCTCGGTGGCGTCCTGCCCGATCGCGCCGACGGTCTTGGGCGTGTTGCTGGTTTTATAGATGAGGTTGCCCGGGTCTACGCGCTCGGGCGAGAAGCCGAGGTAGAAGTCCTCCCCGCACTTGAGACCGCTGCCCTCTTCCAAAATCGGCTTGAGCAGTTCCTCGGTCGTGCCGGGATAGGTGGTGGACTCCAGAACGACAATCGTGCTGCGTGTCATATGCTTTGCGATGGCGATGGCGCTGTCGCGCACATAGCTGATGTCCGGCTGCTGGTGCTTATCGAGCGGCGTGGGGACGCAGATGGCGATGAAGTCCACGTCGCAGACCGCGGAAAAGTCGGTCGTGGCGCGCAGCATACCGGACTTGACGAGGGCTTCGAGGTCGGACTGCACGACGTCGCCGATGTAGTTTTCTCCGCGGTTGACCATATCGACCTTCTGCTGCTGGACATCGAAGCCGATGGTCTTGAAGCCGTGCTGCGCCTTGTCCACCGCAAGCGGAAGCCCCACATAGCCGAGGCCGCAGACACCCATGGTGAGGGTCTTATTTTTGATTTTTGCGATGAGGTCGGTTTTGATGGTCATAGTGATAAGCTCCTGTTACTGGCCAAATTTTTGCTTGTATTCCTCAAAACGATGAAAAAGTTCTAACTCTTGTTCGGATTTCATTCGTCGTGTGCTTTCTTCTACGGGAAGCGCTGTGTAACTATTTTGAGGCTCTTTCATGTGTTTTTCAAATTCACAAAGTACCCTGATTTCATTTTCATAGTGCCTTCTGGCAAGACTTTCCAAACTATCGGACCGGAAAACCGGCGTAGGAATAATTGAGATAATCTCACCCGCATCCACTTGCTCATCAATGTAGTGCAGCGTTACACCCAACGGACGCATATGATAAACGCTCCACTTAAAAGCATCCAATCCTCGCGCAGCAGGGATGATACCAGGATGCCCATTAAGCACCTTCTTACCGCACAAACACTCCGCTGACAACAAACCGGCCCCGGTTACCATATAGAAATCGCATAGGTTGTCAATTTCAGTATCACAGGAAACTGGGATATACGGAATTCTATATCGCAAGCATAACTCCTGTGGATGCGCTGCTATTTTTTGATCTGGGCGATGCTGAAATTGAACGGTTCGCGGTGGGCGGGAAACAAAGGGAAGTGCATAAACGCGCAAGTCATAATGCCCGACAAGCTGAAGAATGATCTGCTCTGTCTTCAAATGAGGGCATTGATATGTAATCAGGCCGATGGTCACATCGTCATCGACGCAGCTCGACGGGTGGACAAATACAGTTTCCCTGTTCACGCAGCACACCTCCCGTTTTGGAAAGTATCGTGAGGCCCCTTATGCCGCGCGCCGCAGATTACCCGCGAGTGTCCTCGGGGGGGGGGCAGTTGTTTTCCGCCTGAGGATTGGCGGTGCTTGCTTTCAGATTTTGCATGAACCGTTGGTGCGGGATGGCAAAGTTACCAGAGACGGTCTCTCCGGCGGGAACGTCCTTTGTGACGACGGAGCCGAGAGATACCCGGGCATGATCACCGATCGTGATACGGTTGGAAACGGTCGCATTGACGCCGATCCAGACGTCGCTGCCGATGACGCAGTTGCCGGAGATCATAGCGCCCGCCGCAAACAGGCAGCGCGGCCCGATGTGGCTCCCGTGAGCGATGAAGCCCTTGGTATCAACTTTGGTGCCCCGCCCGATCACGGTCTTTTCCCACGGGAAGATGCCGGTCGTGACAGCGGTCTGCTCGAAAAGCTCCACATCGTTTTCGATCACGATCTGAGCCGTATCCGCGACGCTGATATTCTCGCCAGTTTCGTTTTTCGAGAAGGAAAAGCCCTTGCAGCCGATGACCGCGCCGCTGCGAATCACCGTGTTGTCGCCGATGGAGACGCGGCCCTTGATGACGACAAAGGGTTCGATGGCCACGTTATCGCCGATGATAACATTCCGCTCGGGAATGACGGCAAGCGGGCTGATCGTACAGTTCCGCCCGATGCGCGTGAGGAAGGACGGCCCGACGTAGCGCTCCTCCTCCGCCAGCGCGTTGTGCACGGCAAACAGCGCCGCCTTCGGCGCATCGCAGGCAAAAATGCCCTGAATATGTGAGGGGATTTTTTCCGCCAGCTCCCGCGTCGTCAGCACACAGGAGATGTTTGGATTTTCCAGCGCGGGCAGGAACTTTTCCCTTTCCAAAAAGGTCAGGAAGCCATTTTGCCCTTTTTCCGTGGCAAACGCGATGCTTTGGAACTCACCGTCGGAAAACAGCGTACCTTCCAAAGTGTTTGTTACGTCAGATAGCAGCATCACAGTGCCTCCAATACCGCGTCGATGACCGTCTGCTGCTCCGCCTCCGTCAGATACGGGTGCATGGGCAGCGAGAAGGTGCGGGAACAGTAATCGAGCGCGTTTTTGTAGCCTTCCCCGTAGTGCGGCTCACCCGCGAAAACGGGCAGGACGTGCTGCGGGAACGGGTAGTAGATCATATTCGGGATGCCCTTTTCCGTCAGGTGGGCGACGAGCTTGTCGCGCTGCGCGGTATCGCGCGCCAGCACGACATACTGCGCGTAGGCGCTGAGGCAGTTTTCCTGCACATACGGCGGCGTGAGAACGCCTGCAAAGGCATCGTTGTACCGCTTCGCAACCGTTTGCCGCGCGTCCATCTCATAGTCGCGCAGCGCCCTGAGCTTCGGCAGGAGCACGGCGGCCTGCAAATTGTCCAAACGGGAGTTCATGCCCACGATGACGTTATCGTACTTGCCGCGCGGGCCCTTGCCGTGCACGCAGAGCTGACGGCACAGCGCGTCGAGTGCGTCATCGTCCACAAACACTGCGCCGCCGTCGCCGTAGCAGCCGAGTGGCTTGGCGGGGAAAAACGAGGTCGTGGCGATGACGCCGAAGCTGCCGCACAGTCTCCCCTTGTACGATGCGCCGAAGCCCTGCGCCGCGTCCTCGATGAGCGGCAGGCCGTATTTCTCGCACACGGGCAGGATCGCGTCATAGTCGGCGCTGTTGCCGTAGATGTCCACGGCGACGACGCACTTGGGCGCGAGCTTACCCTCGGCGATGACCGCCTTGATTTGCCGCTCGAGTGAGGCGGCGTCAAGGCAGTAGGTCTTTGCGTCCGTCTCGCAGAACACGCTCGCCGCGCCGAACATCTTGGCAGGCTCGGTGGTGGACACGAAGGTAATATCGGGGCAGAACACCGCATCCCCCTTCCCCACGCCGAGCAGCATATAGGCAAGCTGCAGCGCGTCCGTGCCGTTGGCGCAGGTGATGCAATGCTTCCGGCCGACAAAGGCGGCGAGCTGCGCTTCCAGTTCCTTCACATATTTGCCGCCGATGAACTGCGCCGAGGCGAGTACGTCGGCGATATTCGCGTCGATCTCGGTTTTCAGCGCGGCGTATTGGGCTTTCAGGTCGATAAATTGCATGGGTCAGACCTCGGTTTCATCAAATTCGTGCGAGGAATTGACAGTTTCCCAGAAGATGCGGCGGCTTTCCTCGATGCCGCAGTTAAAGAGCATATCCAGAACAGAGACGCCCGGAACAAATTCCCGCGTGTTGATCTGCGGATAAACGGGATGCGTAAAGTCCTGGAAAACGATCTGAACCCCGTTTTCCGCAAACTTCTCCCGCTCCAAGTACGCCACCGATGCGCCGCGGCCGGAGAAATAGGTGTCCGCGCCGAGGGCTTTGCAGATGCCGTAAACCAGATCGGAACGCTTCATATTGCGGTCATAGTCCACGGCGGATTGATAAATCAGCGGCGTTTTTATGTCCAGCGCCCGCCGGACAAATGCAATACTGGCACAGGTCCACTGACAGACGGTGTCAAAGTCCTGCTCCAGAAATTCCCCGAACAGAGGCAGGAGCTCCCGATAGCCGGCGGCCTTTCGGTAGTAGTTTGCCACGGCGTTTAGCTGCCGTTCTTTCCAGATCGCGGCGTCCTTGATTTGAATATCACGATACTCCCGCGCAAGATAGTTTTTCGTATCTGCCGAGATCGTCAGGAATTTCGTTTCGCCATTGGTCGCAATGACGCGGTTTTTCAGCATGAGGGAGTTCTTTTCCAGCTGGACCTCATCCAAAAGGACAAAGACGTCCGCCTTCGCCATCTTATCAAAATAGCCCGCCCATGGAAAATAGTGGGGCTGATGAATGGAAATTCTCACTCAGTGCACTTCGCTTTCTTTCATAATTGCGCCGAGATCCGTTATGTTATCGGCAAGCGCGGCATATCTCTCCCGATTTGCGGTGTTGATAAAAGCCGCGACGCTTTGCGCGATGTCCTGCTCCCGCTCGTGATACCAGAATGCGTGCGTGAGGAGGTGCAGGCGGTCATATTCTCCGGAGCGGATGATGTCCTCCACCGGCTCGCGCCAGCGGCGGCGGCTGTCGGAGAGATACTTGAAATCATGGAAAAAAGTCTTCCCGTAGGAGTTGACCATGTCGGGGATTTCCAAGTCCGCTTCCAGCGTGGCTTTTGAGGGGCGGTGCATGGAAACGGTGGATACCCGGGTATCCAGGAGTGCGGACAGGAGTCCGCACTCCTTAATGATGTTCTGAATGACCTCCTCTTTTGTCAAAGGACGGCCATAGCCCAGCTCATCGAAGTGCAGTCCGATCTCATGGCCGAGGGACAGAATACGGCCCAGCGCCTTTTGCGATGCGGCAGAGGCGGGATTGTAAAAATCCGTTCGCAGCAGGACGAACCATGTACTCTGCACGCCTTCCTCCGCTTCGATCTCCGCCAAACGCACGGCCCGTGAAAGGCTGTTGTCAATGTCGTGGCGCAGGATGACGCAGCGCGGATGCTGCGCATAGGCGTGGTAGTCGGTGAACGCATACCCTCCCTGCCGCAGTGAGTGCAGCAGAGCACGGTAGGCGGAATAGGTGAATTCCATGGGGGACTCCTTTCCGGCTCATTCGTACAGCCTTGCAGCGAGCTTGCGATAGTCGAGCAGCTCCTCCGCGCAGCGGCGGGAGTTTTGTTTCAGCGTGTCAAGCTGTGAAGCGTCGGCGGCAAGGGCGCGGAACACGGCTTCCACGTCCGCCTGCGTTTTTACCCACAGCAGATTGCCCCAGTCGAGGTGTTTGGTATAGGGCAGGTGCGGAAAGGCCATCACGGCGCAGCCGCAGCAGATGGCGTTCTGCATCGTGGCCGAGACGCTGCCCGGCTGACAGTAAAGGTCGCAGGCGCACAGGTATTCCTGCAGCTCCGCGCCCGTCTTCCAGCCGAGGTATTTCACCCGCTTGTCCGCATCAATGAGCGGGAGGAGAACGGGCTTCATGCGCTCGGGAATGGAGCCGATGATGGCAAGAACGGCGTGGTCATCTTCCACTGCGGCAAAGGCGCGCAGCAACTCCTCCGTGCGCTTCTCATCCTCCAGCTTGCCGGAGTGGACATAGAGGCGGTCGGTGTCCGTCAAGCCCAGCTCTTTCCGGCGGGCGGCGCGGCGGGCGGCGTATTCCTCCTGCGTCGGCAGGACGCCGCCGAGGGGGTAGTATTCCATCAGGTCTTCGGAAACACCGTAGACCTCGCGGGAGAAGACGTGCTCACTCTCGCCGATGTAGAAATACTTTTCGAGGTACGGCAAAGCCTTTTGCGTGAGCCACTTGTAATAGATTTTGTGCAGGATATGGAGCGAGAGCCAGTTCGTCCCGCTGTTATAATAGGCGGTATGCGTATCGGCATAGAGCTTGACTTCAGGGTGGTTTTTTTTATAGCGGACAGTGTCCAAAATCGGCATGTACTGCGTATTGTGGCAGAAGATCACGTCCGGCCGTTCCTTTTCCAGAATGTGATAGACACCTCGGAAAAGCCGCAGTTTTTTTGTTAAAAACGTTGGTCCGCATTTGACATAAGGTAGCCGGATGAGGTGCAGACCATTGGGCAGGATCGTATTCTCCGGTGGTGTGTCCACGATCACGCCGTCCACAAACTTCTCCGGATTGGACAGATACGTCACCTGATGCCCATCTGCCAGTGTTTGATTGCAAAGCAGATTATCCTGATAGGTCAGCCCCGGCGTATAAGTGGTGGCAAATCCTAAAAAAACGAATTTCACAGCAAGGCCTCCTTTACCGGTTTCCGTACATCCTTTCGCATCGAGATGGGAAAATCCTTCACTTGAACAATATGCATAGACAGTCCTTCCCAATCAGACATGGGTGAAAATGAAAAGGAAAATCCAAATCTGGAAGGAGTAAACGTACTTTGTAACGCTGTCAAACTCGAATACTGCCTCAGTGCGGTTCTCATCTTTTCGTATACATTCTTTCATAATAGTTCTGGTATTCGCCGGAGATGATCTCGCCCCACCAGTCGCGGTGAGAAAGATACCAGTCGATGGTCTTTTGGATTCCGTCGGCAAACATGGTCTCCGGCAGCCAACCCAGTTCACTGTGAATTTTAGCAGGGTCGATGGCATAGCGCAGGTCGTGGCCCTTGCGGTCGGTCACATAGGTGATGAGGCTTTCCGGCTTGTCCAGCGCCTTACAGATGAGCTTCACGATGTCGATGTTTCGCATCTCGTTGTGGCCGCCGATGTTGTAGACCTCGCCCTCTCTTCCCTGCTGCAAAATCAGGTCAATGGCCTTACAGTGGTCCTCCACATACAGCCAGTCCCGCACATTCAAGCCCTCGCCGTAAACAGGCAGCGCCTTGTCGTTCAGCGCATTGGCGATCATCAGAGGAATGAGCTTTTCCGGAAACTGATAGGGGCCGTAGTTGTTGGAACAGCGGGAGATGGTCACCGGCAGACCGTATGTCCGGTGATAAGCCATAGCCAGCAGATCGGCAGACGCTTTTGAGGAGCTATACGGGCTGCTGGTGTGAATGGGAGTCGCCTCCGTAAAGAACAGGTCGGGACGGTCAAGCGGCAGGTCGCCGTAGACCTCATCCGTGCTGACCTGATGGAAGCGCTGTACGCCGTATTTGCGGCAGGTATCCATCATGACGGCGGTGCCCATGATATTCGTTTCCAGAAACACGCCGGGGTTTTCGATCGAGCGGTCCACGTGGCTCTCGGCGGGAAAGTTGACCACCACCTCGGGATGCTCCTCGGAAAACAGCGTGTCGATCGCCGCGCGGTCGCAGATGTCCGCCTTGACAAAGCGAAACCGAGGGTTTTCCAGCGCCTCTTTCAGCGTGGAAAGATTGCCGGCATAGGTCAGCTTGTCCACGCAGACGATGCGGCTTTCCGGGTGCTTTTGCAACATATAGTAGATAAAGTTGGCGCCGATAAAGCCGGCGCCGCCGGTCACAAGATAGGTCATGCTTCTATACTCCCTTCAGTTGGGATAGACTTTTGCGTCGGCAACATTGCGCAGATGTTCGCCGTAGGGAGATTTGCCGTAGAGCGCCGCACTTTGCAAGAGGCCTTCCCTATCGATCCAGCCGAAACGGAAGGCGATCTCCTCGGGTGCGGAGATCTTGATACCCTGCCGCTTTTCCAGAATGCGGACAAAGTCGGCGGCATCGACCAGCGAATCCATCGTACCGGTATCGAGCCACGCATAGCCGCGGCCAAGCAGCTGTACATTTAGGATATCCTGCTTTAAGTACATTTCGTTGAGTGTGGTGATCTCCAGTTCGCCGCGTGCCGACGGCCTTACCTCTTTTGCCCATGCGCTGACACCCTTGGGGTAGAAATACAGCCCTGTCACCGCGTAGTTGCTCTTTGGGTTTTTCGGTTTTTCTTCCAGAGATGTCGCTTTGCCGGTCTCATCGAACGCAACGACGCCGAAGCGCTCGGGGTCGGGAACATAGTACCCGAACACGGTGGCTCTCCCCTGCTGTGCATCTGCGGCAGCCTCTTTCAGCAATGCGCCGAAGCCGGGGCCATAGAAAATATTGTCACCGAGAATCATGGCGCAGGGCTCGTCACCGATAAATTCCTCGCCCAGCAAAAAGGCCTGAGCCAAACCGTCCGGCGAGGGCTGGACTTTGTAGGACAGCCGGATACCGAACTGGCTGCCGTCTCCGAGCAGACGCTCAAAGTTGGGCAGGTCTGTGGGGGTGGAGATGATGAGAATGTCCCGGATTCCCGCAAGCATCAGCGTGGACAGAGGATAATAGATCATCGGTTTATCGTAAATGGGCAGCAGCTGCTTCGACGTGACCATCGTCAGCGGATAGAGCCGCGTACCGGCGCCGCCCGCGAGAATAATGCCTTTCATTTTGTATCTCCTCTGCATATTCTGATAAATTCATCGTAATCGCGGATGTATTCGCCGCTGTCGTAGTGACAGTCGGAAAGAACAAGCAGCACATTGTCCTTCGTAAAGTCCCACATGGTTTTCCATGTCATTCGATCCACCCACAACAGCTTGTGCGGATCATCCAGCAGGAATATCTCTTGCTCTACTCCGTCATCCACCGTCACTCGGCAGGAACCGGCCAGGCTGATAAAGGCAAACTGCGACCTGCGGTTGGCATGGTTGCCACGGTTTTCGGAACCGGTGGTATGGAAGTCATAAAAGAAGCGTTGCACGGCAAAGGGGATATCGCGCTCCCCCTCTACCACACACATCTGCCCGCGGGAATCGCCGAATTCCGTCAGCTCCCGCAGCTTCCAGCGTTTACTCATAACCGTTCACCACCTGAATAACCGTATTGACCTCGTCCTCTGTCATGCCGTTGAAAATCGGCAGTGAGACGATGCGGCTGTACAGCCGTTCTGTCATGGGGAAGTCTGCGCGGGTATAACCCAGCGGCAAATAGGGCTTTTCCAAATAGGGAGGAATCGGATAATGAATATCAAAGCCTACGCCGTGATCCTTCAGGTACTGCGTAAAGCGATCCCGCTCCTCCACCTGCACCACAAAAAGGTGATACACATGGGTGCAGTTCTCCGCCGTCGCGGGCAGCTCCACTTTGGGGTTTTTCATCTCTGCCAGATAGCGGGCTGCAATATGGGCACGCTGACCGTTCAGCTCCGGCAAATGGCGCAGCCTGACACGCAGCAGACCTGCCTGCAGCTCATCCAGACGGGAGTTATAGCCGGCATAGTCATGGACATACTTCCGCACGCTGCCATAGTTTCGCAGCGCCTTCAGCTTTGCGCTCAGCGCTTCATCGTCTGTAATGATGGCGCCTGCATCACCGAATGCGCCCAGATTCTTGGTCGGATAGAAGCTGAAGAAGCCCATGATGCCAAAGGTGCCGGTCATCTTTCCATTGTATCGCGCGCCGTGAGCCTGGGCGCAGTCCTCCAGCAGATACAGGTCATGCTTTTTGCAAATCTCAACAACGGGACCCATCTCACAGGCCTGCCCATACAAGTGCGTCACCAAAACGGCTTTCGTGCGAGGAGTGATGGCAGCTTCGATTTTGGCAGGGTCCATATTGTGCATCAGTGTTGCATCCACAAATACAGGGGTGGCTCCATTGAGAGAAGCACCCATAACGGTTGCAATATAGGTGTTGGCGGTGACGATAACTTCTTCGCCCGTGCCGATCTCAAGGGCACGGATACCCAGTTGGATCGCATTGAGCCCATTGTCCACGCCAACTGCATAGCGGGATTCCATAGCGGCGGCAAATTCCTCTTCAAAGGCGGAGACTTCCTTTCCAAGCACATACCATCCGCTGCGAAGCACAGACAGGGCTTTTTCCTCGTATTCGGTTTGATACAGGTCGTAGCCCCGTTTTAGATCATTCACAGGTATCATGGGAGTTCTCCTTCGTATTAGAATTAAGGAAGCCGATAAATGTCGGCGATCCGGCGCAAATGCAGCCACGGGGAAATAACTCGCTGATACAGAGCAATCAACGGGTTATTATTTACCGCACGGCGCTTTGCCGGCGACAAGCCGTAGCGATTCAGCAAATCGGTTCTTGTTCCCCGCAAAGCGTCAAAATAGGGTGCGATCAATGTGCGGTGCAGGGTGCGGTCGGCTGTGCCGGAGTTGGCATTGACAAAATCTCCAAACAGGCGTGAGATGCCCGCGAAATGGACAAATACCACCGGATATCGTTTCCCTGTGGCACGCACTTCCACTTGCGGTTCCGCTTCTGTTCCGGGGACGAACCGAAGCTGGCGGGCATTCCATCCCGCAATGCCCGCGCCCCATTCTTCGCAAATGTACACACCGGAAAAGCGCGTTGGAAATTCATTGAGATATTTCTGGTCGCCGTAGGCGGGTGCATCCACATCCGGCGTATAGTAACACCATGCAAGGCACTGCTCTGCCCACCAGTTTAGCGCCTCGTTTCCATTTGAATCGTTAAAAAAGGTATTGAACTCTACGCAATATGTGCCGACGTGACGCTCCGTTCTCCGCTGGCGCACCGACGCAGGATTCAGGCGATGCGGGGTGATCAGCGTCGAGCAGCCCTTTGCGCGCATATCGTCAAAGATGTACTGCGGAGAAGAATAGAACATCATATCCGCGTCGATATAGGTACACATCGGTTCGTGAAACCTGTCAAGAACATGGCGGATCGTCCACGGGGTGCAAGTCCAGCAGTACTCTGCACGAGAGCGTTCCTGTTTCACCTTCAGCAGCGCCGGCGTCTCAAACTCCTCCAGCGAGACCACAGTCATGTGCCGGAAATTTTCTTGTTCCAAAATCTCGCGACACCGCTCGTCAAAAGCAAAGACATAAAGCTTAAATTCCTTTTCGCACGCACAAAGAGAGCGGTACAGCACCAAACCTTTATCCAGATAGTTGGAATCAAACAATGTGCAGTAAATATTCAAATTATGATTCCTTCCTCCATACCATTTTATCGACCACGGCGGTGTAGCTCTGGATGAGCTTGACGACCTTCGTGGAGACGTTTTCCTCGATATAGTCCGGCACGGGGATGCCATAGTCGCCGTTTGCGTTCATCGTGACGGCGGTATCGACGGCCTGCAAAAGGCTCTTTTCGTCGATGCCGGCAAGGATAAAGCAGGCTTTGTCCAGCGCCTCGGGGCGCTCCGTACTCGTGCGGATACACACCGCGGGGAACGGATGCCCCACGGAGGTGAAGAAGCTGGACTCCTCGGGGAGCGTGCCGCTGTCCGACACGACGCAAAAGGCGTTCATCTGCAGGCAGTTATAATCGTGGAAGCCCAGCGGCTCATGCGCAATCACCCGCTTGTCGAAAACGAAGCCGCTCTGCTCCAACCTCTTGCGGGAGCGGGGGTGGCAGGAATAGAGGATGGGCAGATCGTACTTTTCCGCCATGGCGTTGATGGCGGTGAAAAGCGAGGTGAAATTCTTCTCAGTGTCGATATTCTCCTCGCGGTGGGCGGAGAGCAGGATGTATTTGCCCTTTTCAAGCCCGAGACGCTGGTGGATGTCGCTCGCTTCGATGCTCGCGAGGTTGGCGCGGAGCACCTCCGCCATGGGGCTGCCGGTGACATAGGTGCGCTCCTTGGGCAAGCCGCACTCGTGGAGATAGCGGCGGGCGTGCTCGGAGTAGGCCATATTCACGTCGGAGATGATGTCCACGATGCGGCGGTTGGTCTCCTCGGGCAGACACTCATCCTTGCAGCGGTTGCCCGCTTCCATGTGAAAGATGGGGATATGCAGCCGCTTGGCGGAATAGGCGGCAAGGCAGGAGTTGGTGTCGCCGAGAATGAGCAGCGCGTCGGGCTGCTGCTCAACCATGAGGGCATAGCTTTTGGCGATGATGTTGCCGACGGTCTCGCCGAGGTCGTTCCCCACGGCATCAAGATAGACCTCGGGGTCGGCAAGCCCTAAATCGCGGAAAAAAACGCCGTTCAAGTTATAGTCGTAGTTCTGCCCCGTGTGGGCAAGGATGCAGTCGAAGTACTGCCGGCACTTCTTGATGACCGCGGACAGGCGGATGATCTCCGGCCGCGTGCCGACGATAATGAGCAGCTTTAATTTGCCGTTATTCTCAAAGGCTGCCATAGCTCAGACCTCCTCAAAGAAAGTGTCGGGATGCGCGGGGTCAAAGGGCTCGTTCGCCCACATGAGCGTAACGAGGTTTTCCGTGTCGCTCAGGTTGATGATGTTATGCGTGTAACCGGGCAGCATATGGACGGCTTCTATCCTCTCGCCGGAGACGGTGAAGGAAAGCACCTCATCCGTGCCGAGCTTTCGCTGCTCGATGCAAGCGTGACCGGACACGACGATGAAGAACTCCCACTTCGTATGGTGCCAGTGCTGCCCCTTGGTGACGCCGGGGCGGGAGATATTCACGCTGAACTGCCCGCAATTGGCGGTTTTGAGCAGCTCCGTGAAGCTGCCGCGCGCGTCGGTGTTCATTTTGAGCGGGAAGGCTGCCTTTTTCTTCGGCAGGTAGCTTAAATAGGTGGAATATAGCTTCCTGGCAAAGCTGCCGGCGGGGATCTCCGGCATTTGAAGCGTCGCCGGCTGCACCTTGAACGCATCGAGCAAAGAAACGATCTCGCCGAGCGTGACGCGATGCGTCACGGGGGCGAAGCAGTATCTTCCCTGTTCGGCGGCGACCGCGGTCACGCCGTCAAACTCGCAGCGGTGGGCCTTCCCCTCCAGCGCGTCGAGCAGTTCCGCGACAAGATCGTCGATATACAAAAGCTCCAGCTCGGTCGAGGGGTCGTTCACCGTGATGGGCAGGTCGTGCGCATAGTTATGGCAGAAGGTCGCCACGGCGCTGTTGTAGTTCGGGCGACACCACTTGCCGAAGAGGTTCGGGAAGCGGTAGACGAGCACCCTCGCGCCCGTCTCTTTCGCGTAGCGGAAGAACAGCTCCTCCCCCGCGAGCTTGCTTTTGCCGTACTCGCTGCCGGCGAAGCGGCCGGTCAGCGACGCCTGAATGGAGGACGAGAGCATCACGGGGCAGGTGTTGCCGCAGTCTTTGAGCGTTTCGAGCAGCGTGGAGGAAAAGCCGAAGTTGCCCGCCATAAATTCCGCGGCGTCCTTCGGACGGTTGACGCCCGCGAGGTGGAACACGAAGTCCGCGCGCGCGCAGTATTCGCGCAGCGCCTCGGGCGCGGTATCGAGGTCGTATTCAAAAATTTCGTCAATTTGCTGCGCGGGGCGGGTGCGGTCCTTCCCGTCGCGGATGGCCTTGAGGCTTTCCGCGAGGTTGCGCCCGACAAAGCCCCTTGCGCCGGTGATGAGAATGTTCATATCAGTATTCTCCGCCAAAGAGCTTTAATTTTTGCAGCAGCGCCTTCATTTCCTCCACCGTCAGCCGATGGGTGTTATGAGAGGTGTACTGCCCTGTCGTTTCCAGCTGCTTATTGCCGCGGGTGAAATAATTGTCGTAGTTCAGATTGCGGTTGTCCGCCGCGATACGGAAGAAATCTCCAACATCCTCCGCGCGGAGCATTTCCTCCGTTGTGACAAGCACCTCATAGAGCTTTTCTCCGTGTCGCGTCCCGATGCTGGTATAGCCCGCGTCGGAATGCTTCAGCTCCAGAATCGCTTTGGCAAGCGTCTCGATCGTGGCCGCGGGCGCCTTTTGCACGAACAGATCGCCCTGCGTGCCATGCTCGAAGGCGTAGAGCACCAGATCGACCGCGTCGCTGAGTGTCATCATAAAGCGGGTCATATCGGGATTGGTCACGGTGAGCGCCTTGCCCTCGGCTATCTGGTCGCAAAACAGCGGGATGACGCTGCCGCGCGAGGCCATCACGTTGCCGTAGCGCGTCAGACACAGCACGGGGTCGCCGTCTCGCATCTGGCGGGAGCGGGCGATGACGTTCTTTTCCATCAGCGCCTTGCTCATGCCCATGGCGTTGATGGGGTACGCCGCCTTATCCGTGGAGAGGAAGATCGCCTTTTTCACGCCGCTTGCAACGCACGCGTCAATGACGTTGTTCGACCCGAGCACATTCGTCTTGACCGCTTCGAGCGGGAAAAACTCGCACGACGGCACCTGCTTGAGCGCGGCGGCGTGGAACACATAGTCCACCCCACGGAACGCCCCCACAATGGATGCGTAATCGCGCACGTCGCCGATGTAAAATTTTATCTTCTCCGCGACGGCGGGCATCTTCACCTGAAACTCGTGGCGCATATCGTCCTGCTTCTTCTCGTCGCGGGACAGGATGCGGATCTCCGCGATGTCGGTGCTGAGAAACCGCCCCAGCACGGCGTTGCCGAAGCTGCCGGTGCCGCCGGTGATGAGAAGGGTCTTTCCTGTAAACATTACGATCTCTCCTTTATCATGCGCTCGAGCACGTCAAAATGCGAGCGCGTTGCCTGCTCGCGGTTGAGGTGCGAGCGGATATATTCTCTGCCGGCGGCGCCCATCTGTTCACGCTGCGCCGCGCTCTTCCGATACAGCGCGAAAATCGCGTCCGCCATCACCGCGTCGTCTCCCGGCTCGACGCCCACGCCGCAGCCGAGCGTTTCGAGCAGGCGGACAAGTTCGCTGTCCCGCTCCGCCTCGCAGATGACGGGACGGGCGGCGGAGAGGATGCTCCACGTCTTGGACGGCATGGCGATTTTCGTCACCCCCGCCTTGAGGGACACAAGCTCCACATCGCCGAAGCTGTACACCGCCGAAACGTCGCTTTGCAGGGGCAGCCAGTCCACGTTGCTAAGCTGCATTTCCCGCCCGAGGTCTTTGAGCGCCCGCGCGCGCGCCCCGTCGCCGATGAGGGCGAAGCGAATGTCGGGCACGCTTTGCAATCTCTGCGCGGCGCGCAGGACGGTCTCCGCGTTTTGCAAATGGCCGAGGTTGCCGCCGTAGCTGACGTAAAACCTCTCGCGGGGAAGTGAGTAGCGGTCAAAGAGCGGATTGTCCTCCCGCGCGACGGGAATACACTCGTTCGGGTCCGCCCAGTTGGAAACGACGGTGAGCTTCTCCGCCGGAACGCCGCGGGAAAGCAGCGTGGTTCTGATGTCCTCCGAGCAGGCGTTGATATGCGTCAATCGGCGGTACATCCACCGCTCGACGCGGTGCAGCACGCGCATGGGGACGCTCCCCTCGCGCAGCTTGCCGCTCAGCGCCAGCGAATCGGGGAACACGTCGTGCAGCAGGTAGACGACCGGCGCTCTCTTGCTCAGCAGCGCGCCGAAATAGCCGAGAAACGGCGGGGTACTGACGACGAAATAGGCGTCGGCTTGCGTTCGCTTCGCCGCGCGGTAAAGCGCCATGCTCTTTTGCAGCAGCGCAAGACCGCGCCTTATCAGATTTTTCTGATAGACGCCCGGCTCCCCGACGCGCAGGATGCGCAGCGTATCGCTCACGCGCTCGTCCCGTCGGGAGAGGTACGCCGTTTGCTCCACTTCGTCAAGTCCGCGGCTGGGGAACGGCACGAGCACCGTCACCTCCGCGCCGAGGCGGGAAAAGCTCTCCGCCAGATCGACGTTGAGGTGGGTGTCGGCGCTTTTTTCCGGCGCGTAGTAGCCGGCAAGCATGGTGATCTTCATTCGCTTCCCTCTTGCGCGGTGCGCTGCGCGGTCATCTGCCCGTTCGTTACGCCGCTGGTGCTCTCCTTGAGAAACAGGATGCGCACCGTGCCGAACATCAGCTTGAGATCCTCCAGCACGGACATATTGTTGATATACATGAGATCCATCTGAAGCTTTTCATACGGCTCGCTGTTGTAGCGGCCGTAGATCTGCGCGTAGCCGGTAAGCCCTGCCTTGACCTGAAGGCGCAGGGCGAAGGCGGGCAGATCCGCTTCATACTGCGCGGCGATCTCCGGACGCTCGGGACGAGGCCCCACGATGGTCATATCACCGCGGAGGATATTGAAAAGCTGGGGCAGCTCGTCGATGCGACAGGCGCGGATGAAGCGGCCGACGCGCGTGATGCGGTCATCGTTCTCGCTGGCGAGACGGGCCTTGCCGTCCTTCTCGGCGTCGGTGCGCATGGAGCGGAACTTGAGGATGGAAAACTCCCTGCGGTCTTTTGTCAGACGCACCTGACGGTAAAAGACCGGACCGCCGTCCTCGCACTTGATGGCAAGGGCGGTGACGAGCATGACCGGCGAGGTGAGCACGATGGCGAGGAGCGAGGCGAACACGTCAAACGCGCGCTTGCACGCGAGGTATTCCGGCGCGGGGGCGGCGCGGTTCGCGCGCAGCAGTATCTCGCCGGAGACAAGCTCCATACTCGCCCCGCGCAGCAGGATGTCGCCGGTCTTGGGCAGGACGTAGGCGGGCAGACCCTCGGCGACGCAGTCCTTCAACACGCCGTTGCGGACGTTCGCCTCCACGCCGATGAGCAGCACGGTGTCCGCCTCGGCAAGGTCGCCGACGAGCCGGGGGGAATAGTCCGCAAGAGCGACGGTGCGCATGAGCGTGAAGCGGCGGAGAAACCCGTCTAAATGCGCGAGGCGGGCAAGGTCGGCCTCGTCACGGTAGAACACGGCGAGGCTTTCGCGCTCGGTATATTTCCAGTAGACAGCGTCGGCCAGATGCACCCAGAGCAGCAAAAGGAGCATTTCAAGCCCCTGCAGCCCGAGCAGCGGAAGCGGGCTGACAAGCCGCTCGCACAGGAAGAACGACAAAACGTAAAAGATGACATTCGTGATGAGCTGCGAGAGCGCGTGCGAGGCGAACAGCTCCAGGCGTTCCAGATTCCCGACCTCAAAGCCGCGGTAGACGCGCGTGAGCAGCAGCAGCACGACGCCGTAAAGCGTGGCGACGGCGAGGTTGCCGCGCCAGAGATACGCGTCCCGCATCTTCGCGGCGTAATACGCCACCCAAACGAAATAAAAGAGCGCGCTTTGCAGCAGAATGCTCACGGCTTTCATCAAGCGCAAAAGCGCGCCGCGGCGGATATTCTTTTCGTGGAGCTGCTCTCTGCGCTTGCGCATGGTTGCAAAATCGGAATACTCAGTCTGTGGCACGGCGGTCGTCTCTCCTGTTTTTTCTTCGTAATAGTCTATAATACGACACTTTATTCTATATTTGGCATTATACAGGAATTACCGAAAAATGCAACCGTTTTTGCCGAAAAAACAAGATTTAGCAAAGGAAAAAACCGCCCGTCAAAAAACGGGCGGAAATTTTGCGGTTTGTCCCTTTTCAGACCTCCTCGAAGCAGGAATAAGCGGGATAGTAGCGGTATTCGAGGGGCTGCGGAATGGCGGCGGTGCGGTTTTTGAGGATACGAAGCTCCAGCTCGCGCGGGTCCTTGCGCTTTTCATCGTCAATGTTAAAGCCGGGCTTGCCCGCGCCGCGCGCCTGCAGGCCGATGAGAACGTCGGCGGAGTAGTCGATGCCGCCGGACTCCTTGAAGGCGTTCATGCTGACCTCTAAGTTGTAGTTCTCGCGGTTAAAGGACGAGATGGCGAGGATGGTCAGCTCCTTTTCGCGCGAGAGCTTCTTGAGCGCGCAGACGATGCGGTCTAAGTTCTGCTTGTCGGTGAAGTGCACGTCCACGGGCGCGATGATCTGCAGGTAGTCGATGAGGACGACGGGGGTTGTCCCCGTCTCGCGGACATGGCGCTCGATCTCGCTGCGGAGGTAGGCAAGCCCCGTCTCATGGTCGCCCTCGCGGAACCAGAGATGATGGGCGTAGCTCGCGTAGGTCGCCTTGGCTTTCTCCAGATGCTCCAGCTCGGCGGCGCGGTAATTCGGATATCGCCTGCCGTCGAGCACGCCGCGGACGGTTTTGGAAAGCGCCTTGCTGCGGGAAAGGTCGGACAAAAACGTCTCGCGGGAAATGCTTCGCGCCATCAGCTCGAAGGCGGTCATCTCGAGGGAGAAAATCAGCACGTCCCTCCCCTGTTTGGCGAGATTGTCCGCGAGCTGCATACAAAAAGCGGTCTTGCCGAGGGACGAGATCGCGCCGAGGACGTAAAGCCCGTCGTAGAGTCCGCCGTCAAGCGCGGTATCGAGGTTCGCAAAGCCCGTGGAGAGCGCGGGGCGGGCGGCCTGCTGCGCGATATAGGCGTCGAGCGCGTCCATCTGAGCGGACGCGGAGAGCGTGTCGTAGGCGGGCGGGAGCGTTTTGAGGCGCTCGGTGAGCGCGTTTTCGAGAAAGGCGGCGGTATCGGCGGCGCTTTGGAGCAGGCTTTCGTTCAAGTCCTTGCCGTAGGGGACGGATTCGCAGCGGTAGAGCCACGGGAATTCGGCTTGCAGCACGTTTGCCCAGTCGTCGCCCGCTTTGTCGGCATCGGGCAGGAGCAGTACGGGGGCGTAGGGTGCGAGGGTGCGGAGGAGGTCGGCGATCTTCGTGCGGTTGCCGCTGCCGTTCATCGCGCAGGCGCGGAAGCCCAGCTCCTCGGCAGAGAGCGCGTCGAACACACCCTCGACGAGAAAAACGGGTTCTTCCCCGCGCAAAAGCTCGCTCTGGAACAGCGGCGAGGGTTGTCCCTTTTCGTTGAGATATTGCTTCTCTGTTGTTGAGCGGCGGACAATGTGGCCGTTGTCGCAGGGCAGGACGACACAGTTTTGCTCTGCGTCATAGCCGAGGGAGAAGCGCGCGGCGGTCGGTTCGCTGATACCGCGGAGGGTAAAATAGTCGGTTTTCGCACGGTCGGCGGCGCAGCGGGCGATGTAGGCAGCGGTCTGTTCGTCCGTCATGGCGGCACTTCCCTTTTCGGATGGTTTTTCGGTTTCTTTTTTCTGCGGCTGCGCGTCGCTTGTTGCCGTCCCGAACGGTCTGACATCGTTGTGTCCGTAACGCTTTGAGGCGAGGGCGAGGGCATCCAGCGGCGTTTCGCAGCGCTCGTCGAGCATGAGGAGGTCAAAGAGGTCGTAGTCCGCGCCGCAGGCGAAGCAGTGGACCTTGTGGCGGCGTGAGTCGTAGCCCATCGAGGGGTCGCGGTCGAGATGGTCGGGATTGAGGCAGCGGAAGCGCCGGCGCGGGTCGATGCCGCGCTCGCGCAGGTAGGCTTCGAGGAAGGGGCGGAGCGTATCAAAGGTGTCGGGCATGGTGAGGTCTCCTTTGGGGTGGTTTCTTTTTCAAGGGGTATTATAGCAGAGACCACCCCCGCGCCGGAAGACGGAGGGTGGTCGTAA
>JAZLIU010000172.1:0-6877 GCA_045617565.1 Oscillospiraceae bacterium | reverse complement strand
AGCTGTATTTGCAGAAGGTCGCCATGATCCCGCGCATCATGACCGAGTACGCCCACTCGCAGACGGGTATCGACATCAACCCCGGCGCGACGATCGGCGAATACTTCTTTATCGACCACGGCACGGGCATCGTCATCGGCGAGACGACGATCATCGGCGACAATGTCAAAACGTATCAGGGCGCCACGCCGGGCGCGGCTTCGCCCGCCGGACAGCCCTGCGACAGCGCGGTGCGCCGCCATCCCAAGGTCGGCAACAACGTGACAATCTACGCAGGCTCCACGCTCCTCGGCGGCGCGACGGAGATCGGCGACAACGTGGTCATCGGCGGCAACGCATTTTTGACGTCCTCCGTGGAGGCCGACACGACGGTGAGCATCGTCAAGCCGGAGATGCGCTTCCGCGGCAAAAAGAGCAAATAATAACAAACATCCGCTCCAAAAACCGGGAGCGGATGTTCGCTTTTCCTCCTACCTGGAGCAGCCCCTGCTGCTTCAGCTGCGGTTGTCATAGCGCAGGTGGTCGATATACTTGGTGATCTCCTCAACGCAAAACTCGCAGCCGATGCCGCAGCCGGTCGCTTTCTGCACTTCCTCGTAAGTGTCCGCGCCCTTGTCGTACGCCTCCTTGATCTGCGCCCAGGTGACGTTCTGGCAGGTACAGGCGAGGGTTTCGTTGTCCATAGAATCCATTGTGATAACTCCTTTGCATAGTTTTTAATAGTCTTTCCGAAAACAACAGAAAAAATGCAGAAAAAAACGCGTTGACGATTGTCAACGCGTTTTACTTTACAGGTACTATTACAGAAGCAGGATTCCGGCGTTCTCGCAGGTTTTGCGCGTGTCCTCGTCCCAAAGGGAGACCTGCACCTCGCCGATGTGCGCCGTGCCGATCATCAGCATACACAAACGGCTCTGCCCAATGCCGCCGCCCATCGTCAGCGGCAGCTCGCCCGCGAGCAGCATCTTGTGGAACGGGAGATTTCGGCGGTCGTCGCAGCCGGCAAGCGTGAGCTGGCGGTCGAGGGCTTCCGGATCGACGCGGATGCCCATGGACGAGATCTCGAATGCGCGGCCAAGCACATCGTTCCAGTAGAGAATGTCGCCGTTGAGCTCCCAGTCGTCATAGTCCGGTGCACGCCCGTCGTGCTTTGTGCCGGAACGGAGCGTTTTACCGATCTGCATCAGAAATACGACGCCGTGCTCGCGGCAGATGGCGTCCTCGCGCTGCTTGGCCGTGAAGTCGGGATATTTGTCCTCCAGCTCCTGCGAGGTGATGAAGAACACGTCGCGCTGGAGCCTGATGTGCAGGGAGGGGAACGCAACGCCGAGCGCCTCGCTTGTTTCGGCGATGGCGTTGACGATGTCGCGCACGGTGCGCTTGAGGTAAGCGATATTGCGATCCTCCGCGTCGATGACCTTTTCCCAGTCCCACTGGTCGACGTAGATGGAGTGGATATTGTCCACCTCTTCGTCGCGGCGGATGGCGTTCATATCGGTGAAGAGACCCTTGCCGACGTTGAACTGGTAGCGCTTGAGCGCGAGCCGCTTCCACTTGGCGAGTGACTGCACGACCTGACCGTTGGCGTGCACGTCGGGAATGTCAAAGGAAACGGGACGCTCCACGCCGCTCAAGTTGTCGTTCAGACCGGAGTTTTCCTCCACGTACAGCGGCGCGGAGACGCGGCGCAGATTGAGCGCATTGCTCAGGTTTACCTGAAAATTGCTCTTGATGAACTCGATGGCGCGCTGCATTTCGTAGACGGTCAGCGGGGTTTTGTAGCCCTGCGGGATATAGGTTTTGCTCATAATTCGGTTCAGCTCCTTAAAAAACGATCAGGATAATTTGGCGATGCCGGCCTTGACGCGCTCAAGCGTCTCTTCGCGGCCGAGGATATGGCAGATTTCCACCGCGCCGCCCGGGGTGACGAGCTTGCCCGCGACCGCGATACGCAGCGGCCACATGAGCGTCGCGTTCTTGACGCCAAGCTCTTCAGCGTAGGCGACGAGCATATCGTGGATGGCGTCGTTCGTCCACTCGGGGAGGTTTTCGAGCTTCGGCAGCACCTTTTGCAGCATATCGAGCGACACCGCCGCGTCGGTCTTGGACTTCTTGTTGGTGTAGAACTCCACGTCGTATTCGGGCAGCGCATCGAAGAAATCGACCTTTTCGGGAATGTCGGTGAGCTTCTCGCAGCGCGCCTGCAAAAGCGCCGCGATCTCAAAAGCGGAGTAGGCGCTATTCTTGACAGACTGTCGAATGTAAGGCTCAGATACTTTACAGAAACCCTCAGGGGAAAGATTGCGCAGATAGTTGGCGTTGAAGTACGTCAGCTTTTCGATGTCAAAAATGGCGGGGGACTTGGAGATGCCGCCGATGTCGAACGCCTCGACCAGCTCATCGAGCGTGAAGAACTCCTGCTCCGCCTGCTCGCCGCGGGGCGACCAGCCCAAAAGCGCCACATAGTTTAAAATCGCGGGCGTGAGGAAGCCCTGTGCCTTGAGATCTTCATAGCTCGGATCGCCGTTGCGCTTACTCATCTTGTGCTGAGAGTCGCGCATGACGGGGGAGCAGTGGACGTAGGTGGGGATCTCCCAGCCGAAGCCTTCATAAAGAAGATTATATTTCGGCGCGGAGGAAAGATATTCGCTGCCGCGCACAACGTGCGTGATACCCATAAGGTGATCGTCAATGACGTTGGCGAAGTTGTAGGTGGGCAGACCGTCGCGCTTTAACAGCACCTGATCGTCGAGCGTCTTGTTCTCAACCGTGATGTCGCCGAAAGAGGCGTCGTGGAATGTGGTCGTGCCGTCCTTGGGGATGCGCTGACGGATGACGTAGGGCTCGCCGGCGGCGACCCGCGCTTTTGCCTCGTCGAGCGGAATGTCGCGGCAGGGATCGTCCGCGCGGTCGAATTCGCCGCTGTCCTCTTCGCTCTCCGCCTTTTCGCAGAAGCAGTAGTAGGCGTGTCCGCGCTCGACGAGAAGCTCGGCGTACTTGCCGTAGGTGTCGCGGCGCTCGGACTGGATATACGGCGCGACGGGGCCGCCGATGTCGGGGCCTTCGTCGTGCGAAAGACCGCATTCTGCCATCGTGCGGTAGATCACATCGGTCGCGCCCTCGACGAGACGGCCCTGATCGGTGTCCTCAATGCGCAGGAGGAACGTGCCGCCTGCGTGGCGCGCGATGAGATAGGTATAGAGCGCGGTGCGCAGGTTGCCCACGTGCATATAGCCGGTGGGGGAGGGAGCAAAGCGCGTGCGGACCTTGCCGTGCGGGATCTTTGCTTCCATCGCTTCAAAATATTTCATATCAAGGGACATGGGATGACCTCCTGAAAAAATTCTGCACATTAGTTTACCTTTATCGCGCGAGCTTGTCAAGATTTGCAGGTGCGAGAGCGGAAAAGCTTTTTGCCGTTTTTGCTTGTGCTTTCGGAAAAAGTGTGGTATTATCTCAAATTGAGGTAATATGTTTGCGCGTTCGGCGCAAGTACACGATAAAAGGAGAATTCTCATGGACGAGATCATCACTACCGAAAAGAAAAAAGTCATGCTCTCCGGCATCCAGCCCAGCGGCGATCTGCACCTCGGTAACTACCTCGGCGCGATCAAGAACTGGGTGGCGCGCACGGACGAGTTCGATAATTTTTATTTTATGGCGGATATGCACACCATCACCGTGCGTCAGACGCCCGCCGACCTGCGCCGCCGCACGCTTGAGCAGCTCGCGCTCTACATCGCAAGCGGGTTAGACCCTGAGAAGAACACGCTCTTCGTCCAGTCCCACGTGCATCAGCACGCGGAGCTCGGCTGGGTGCTCAACTGCTACACGATGTTCGGCGAGCTTTCCAGAATGACGCAGTTCAAGGACAAGTCCGCGAAGCACAAGGAGAACATCAACGGCGGTCTTTTCACCTATCCCGCGCTTATGGCGGCGGACATTCTTCTCTATCAGCCCGACTTCGTCCCCGTGGGCGAGGATCAGAAGCAGCACGTTGAGCTTTGCCGCAACATCGTCCAGCGCTTCAACGGGCTCTACGGTGAAGTGTTCAAGATGCCAGAGCCGTACATCCCCAAGGCGGGCGCCCGCGTCATGGGCCTCACCACGCCGGAGAGCAAAATGAGCAAGTCCATCCCCGACGGCTGCGTGTTCCTCATGGAAAAGCCAGAGGACATCGCGCGCAAGTTCAAGCGCGCCATCACCGACAGCGATACGGAGAACTGCATCCGCTTCGACCCCGAGAATAAGCCCGGCGTCGCCAATCTTATGAGCATCTATTCCGCCGTCACGGGCAGGACCTACGCCGAGATCGAGAAAGAGTTCGAGGGCAAGGGCTACGGCGCGTTCAAGCCCGCCGTCGGCGACGCGGTGATCGAGATGCTGCGCCCCATCCGCGAAGAGGCGACGCGCCTGCTCGCCGATAAGAGCTATCTCGAGGGCGTGTGCCGCGCGGGCGCAGAAAAGGCGTCCTACGTCGCGGAAAAGACGCTGCGCAAGGTCTACAAAAAAGTCGGTTTTCTCGCAAGATAACAATGCGGCCAGGCCGCATGGAGGGTTTCCATGATCAGTAATATCCCGAAAGAACTGCTGCTGCTCACTGCTGCGGCGCTTGTGACCGCGCTTGTGGTCAGCTTCCTGATGTGTCCGCTCGTCAAATCGTTCGCCTATAAAATCGGCGCGATCGACGTGCCAAAGGACAATCGCAGAATGCACAAAAAGCCCGTGCCGCGCCTCGGCGGACTCGCCATTTTCCTCGGCTTCATCGTTAGTATCTTGCTCTTTGCCAGGGTCAGCGGCGAGATGCAGGGGATCCTGCTCGGCGCGGTCATCATCGTGGTGCTCGGCGTGGTGGACGATATGACGCCGCTGCGCGCGTACTTCAAGTTTTTCGTGCAGATCGTTGCGGCGCTCGTCGCCGTGTTCCACGGCGTCGTCATCGAGACGCTCTCCAACCCCAATATTTTCAGCCAGAATCCCTACTGGAATTTAAGCTGGCTGGCAATTCCCATTACGGTCTTGTGGATCGTGGGCATCACCAACGCCGTCAACCTCATCGACGGCCTCGACGGCCTTGCCTGCGGCGTGTCCACGATCAGCGCGCTGACGATGCTGGTCATTGCGCTGCTCGTTTCGGAGGGGGACGTCGCCATCATCATGGCGTCGCTCGTGGGGGCGTGCCTCGGCTTCATGCCGTACAACCGCAACCCCGCCAAGATGTTCATGGGCGACACCGGCTCGACGTTTTTGGGTTATATCCTCGCCACCGTGTCCATTCAGGGGCTTTTCAAGTACTATGCCATCGTGTCGTTTGCGGTGCCGTTCCTCGTGCTGGGACTTCCGATGTTCGACACGATCTTTGCCATCGTGCGCCGTCTCGCGCACGGGCAGAATCCGATGGCGCCCGATCGCGGGCATATCCATCACCGCCTCATCGACATGGGACTCAATCAGAAGCAGGCGGTCGCGGCGCTGTACGTCGTGAGCAGCATCCTCGGCCTTTCCGCCGTGGTGCTCACCACGAGCGGCGCGGTCAAGGCGATGCTGCTGCTCTTGGCGCTTGCCATCACCGCCTACCTCACCGCGCGCGTGATCTTCCCCAAGGAGACCGAGGAGAAGCGCCGCGAGCTGGAAGCGGCACAGGCGGCGGAAGAAGCGCAGAGCGCGGAAGAAACACCTGCAACAGAGAAAACACCGACGGCTGAACCGGCTCAGGAAGCCGACGAAGGAGGGGAAAACTGATGGACAAGCTTCGCATTATGAGCGTGTTCGGCACGCGCCCCGAGGCCATCAAGATGGCGCCGCTCGTCAAAGAACTCGCCAGCCGCGGTGAGATCGAAAGCCTCTGCTGCGTGACCGCGCAGCACCGGCAGATGCTCGATAGCGTCATGGAGGTCTTTGACATCACCGCCGACTGCGATCTTGACATCATGACGCCGCGCCAGACGCTCTCCACGATCACGAGCAAGTGCCTTCTCGGCATGGACGGCGCGATCGAGCAGCTCAAACCTGACATGATCTTAGTCCACGGCGACACGTCCACGACTTTCGCCGGGGCGCTGTCCGCGTTCTATCATCAGGTTCCCGTCGGCCACGTCGAGGCGGGACTGCGTACCTACGATAAATACTCCCCGTTCCCCGAGGAGATGAACCGCAAGCTCGTCACGTCGATCGCCGACCTCTATTTCTGCCCCACGAAGAATAACCGCGACAATTTGCTCAAAGAGGGCATCGACAAGGGCATCTTCATCACGGGCAACACGGTCATCGACGCCCTCAAGACCACCGTGCGCAGCGACTATGTGTTTGCGACGAGCGAGCTCAACGAGCTGGATTACGCAAATAAGAAAGTCATCCTCGTCACCTGCCACCGCCGCGAAAACTACGGCGAACCGATGAAAAACATCATGCTCGCGCTGCGTCAGATCGCCGAGCAGAATGAGGATGTGGAGCTTGTCTATCCCGTGCATCTTTCACCCGTCGTGCGCGAGGCGGTGGACGCGTATCTGCGCGGCGCGCCGCGCGTGCATCTCATTGACCCGCTGCCGGCGGACGAGATGCACAACATCATGGCACGCTGCTACATGGTGCTCACCGATTCGGGAGGACTTCAGGAGGAAGCGCCGGCGCTCGGTAAGCCCGTACTCGTCATGCGCCGCGAAACGGAGCGTCCCGAGGCGGTGGAGGCCGGTACGGTGAAGCTCTGCGGCGTTGTACAGGATGACATTGTCACGATGGCGGAGCGGCTGATCCGCGATGCCGGAGCGATCCCCTCTTTCAAGGGATATGAAGGGTTTCCCGCCACCATCTGCGCCTCCGTCGACGACGAGGTCGTGCACGGCTTTCCGACCCACAAGCCTCTGGAAGAAGGACACAT
>JAZLIU010000171.1:0-3081 GCA_045617565.1 Oscillospiraceae bacterium | reverse complement strand
GCTGCGGATGCTCTTTGTCCTGCCTTGTACGCTCTTTCTGAGCGTCTGTGCCATGGATAAGGCGAAGGCGCTGGCGCTGTTCTCCGTTGGCGGAGGAAAGCGTGTGCGCGGCGCGAGCTATGGGGCGGAGTACTGGTACCGCTTCGGAATCGTATGTGTGTGTTTATTCATCGGCTCCGTACTGGAGCTTTGGCTCGTGCCGCAATTTCTGGCACTTGCCGCGGCATAGCCGCGATATTTTACGAGAGAGGAGATGTGGTTTTCGTTGTCTGAGCTATTGGGCAAATATCAGGAATATCTTGAGCAGGAAAAGCACGCCTCCTCGAATACGCTTGCGTCGTATCTGCGCGACCTGCGCCAGTTTGAGCAGTATCTCACCGAACACGGCGTGCAGCTGCAGAAGGTCAAGCAAGCCACCGTCAGCGATTACGTCGCGTGGATGACCGGCAAGGGCAAATCCGCTGCCACCGTCACGCGCTCGATCGCGTCGCTCAAGTCGTTCTACGCGTATTTGCAGTCCACCGGCGACGTCAAAACGAACCCCGTGCGCGGCGTTGCCGCCGTCAAGGTCGAGCGCAAGTTCCCGGAGGTGCTCACGAGCAAGGAAGTGGAGCTGTTCCTCGATCAGCCGCAGTGCGTGGACGCCAAGGGCTACCGCGACCACGCCATGCTTGAGCTTCTGTACGCTACCGGCATCCGCGTGAGTGAGCTCATTGACCTCAACGAGGAGGACGTCAGCCTCAGCGCGGGCTTTATCCGCGCGCAGGGCAAGGGAAAAGAGCGCATCATCCCGCTGTATCCCGCCGCCGTCAAGGCACTGTCCGACTATATCAAGGAAGTTCGCCCCCAGCTCATCGCCGATCCGGAGGAGACGGCGCTGTTCGTCAACATGAACGGCGAGCGCATGAGCCGCCAGGGCTTCTGGAAGATCGTCAAGCACTATCAGGACTTAGCGGGCATCACCAAGGACATCACGCCCCACACGCTGCGCCACTCGTTTGCGGTGCATCTGCTGGAAAACGGCGCCGATCTTCGCTCCATTCAGGAAATGCTCGGGCACGCGGACATCTCGTCCACGCAGATCTACACGCACGTTGTCAAAAAGCAGCTCAAGGACGTTTATCAGAAGGCGCACCCCAGAGCGTAAGATGAAATACATAAGACCGTCTCTTTTGAGACGGTCTTTTTCTGTGCAGGTGTGCGCTGAACATTTGTACGATTATTTTCAGAAAACCGTTGCCTTTTTCCGCTTAGTCTGCTATAATATCAGCACTATTGTGGGAGGTGAGGCGCTGTGCGGATACTCGGCATTGACCCCGGCATCGCCATCGTCGGCTTCGGGCTCCTCGAGAGCGACCGCGCGGGGCAGAGGATGCTCCAATACGGCGCGATCACCACGCCCAAGGAGCTGCCGCTTGCCGAGCGCCTCGTGCAGATCGGGGACGATATGGAGCAGCTCATCGTACAGCTCAAACCCGACGCGATTGCGGTGGAGGAGCTGTTCTTCACCAACAACATCACGACCGGCATTGCCGTCGCGCATGGGCGCGGCATCATCCTCTACAGCGCGAAGAAAAGTGGAGTCCCACTCTATGAATACACGCCCATGCAGGTCAAGATGGCGGTCACGGGCTACGGCAAGGCGGAGAAGCGTCAGGTCATGGATATGACAAAGCGGCTGCTGAATTTGAAAGCCGTCCCAAAGCCGGACGACGCCGCCGACGCGCTTGCCATCGCGCTGTGCCACGCGCGCAGCGCCACGTCGCTTCTTTCCCGCGTGCAGGGCGGAGATGTGAAGCAAACGGTATAAAAGTGTAAAGCGAAAATGCTTTGCACTAATTTGACGAAAAACAACACCCCTTTTTTGGAGGAAAGCCATGTTTTATTATCTCGACGGTACGGTTGCGCACGTCGAAGCCTACCTCGCGGTCATCGACTGCGGCGGCGTGGGCTACGCCTGCAAGACGACCGGCACGACGATCGCGCAGCTCAAGGTCGGAAGCCGCGGCAAGCTCTACACCTACCTCAACGTCGCCGAGGGCGTGTTCGACCTCTACGGCTTCGCCACGCAGGGGGAGCTGGGGAGCTTCAAGCAGCTGCTGAGCGTCTCCGGCGTCGGCCCCAAGGCGGCGCTGGCGATTTTGTCGTCCTGCACGCCGCAGCACCTCGCCGCGGCCGTCATCACGGGCGACGAAAAGGCGCTCACCGCCGCGCCGGGCATCGGCAAAAAGATCGCCCAGCGCATCATCCTGGAGCTCAAGGATAAGCTCGCGCAGGACACATCCGACGTGGGACTGCCGGTTTCCGCCGCTGCACCCGCAGGGCAGAAGAGCAAGGCGGTCGAAGCGGCGCAGGCGCTCGCGGTGCTCGGCTACTCCACGCAGGAGGTCTCCGCCGCGCTCAAGGGCGTGGACGTGGAGAACCTGCCGCTTGAGGAGATCATCCGTCAGAGCCTCAAAAGGATGGTGAAGTGAGATGAGCATTGATTTCGGCACCGACATCTACGAAGAGCCCATCGTCGCCAAGACGTTTTTGCAGGAGGACGCGCAGGAGGGGTCTCTGCGCCCGAAAACCCTGCGGGAATACATCGGGCAGGAGAAGGCAAAGGGCAACCTTGCCGTCTTTATCGCGGCCGCCAAAAAGCGCGGAGAATCGCTTGACCACGTCCTGCTCCACGGCCCTCCGGGCCTCGGCAAGACGACGCTTGCGGGCATCATCGCGCAGGAAATGGGCGTCAACATCCGCATCACCTCCGGCCCTGCCATCGAAAAGGCGGGTGACCTCGCGGCGCTGCTGACGAATTTGAGCGAAAACGACATTCTGTTCGTCGATGAGATCCACCGCCTCAACCGCAGTGTGGAGGAGATCCTCTATCCCGCGATGGAGGATGGGGAAATCGACATCATCATCGGACAGGGCCCCGCCGCCACCAGCATCTGTCTGGAGCTGCGCAAGTTCACCCTTGTGGGCGCCACCACCCGCACCGGTCAGCTCTCCTCCCCCCTGCGCGACCGCTTCGGCATCGACCTGACGCTGGAGCTCTACAAGCCCGAGGAGCTGGCGAAGATCGTCACCCGCTCC
>JAZLIU010000170.1:0-4778 GCA_045617565.1 Oscillospiraceae bacterium | reverse complement strand
ACCGAGATGGGGCAGGGCTTCAAGACGAGGCTTCGCAAGATCTGCGCCGCGACGCTTGGCGTGAGCATGGATCAGATCGACTACGACGATCCCGACACCGCGAAGGTCGTGGACTCCGGACCCACTGCCGCGTCCCGCTCCACGATGGTCGTCGGCAGGCTCGTTGAGCGTGCCGCTCTCGAAATGAAAGAGCGCTGGAACGAGGGCGACTTTGCGACCGAGGTCGAATACGAGCATCCCGACGGTTATCCGTGGGATCAGGCGACCTTCCGCGGCGATGCGTACCTCGGCTACGGTTGGGGCGTTGCGTGTGTCGAGGTCGAAGTCGATAAGCTTACCAACGAGGTCAAGACCACCGGCATCTGGTCGTCGCACGAGATCGGCAAAGCCATCGACGAGCTGATCGTCCACGGTCAGATCAACGGCGGCATCATCCAGTCGCTCGGCTACGGTGCAATGGAAAAGCTTGAGAACAAGAAGGGCTATTTCAAGCAGAAGGGTATGTCCGACTACGTCATTCCCACGTCCATGGACTTTCCCAAGCAGTTCTATCACATTCAGGAAAATCCCTATCCCTGGGGTCCGTACGGCGCCAAGGGCATGGGTGAGCTGGTCTTCAACGGCGCGTCCGCCGCGTATGTCGATGCGGTCGAGCGGGCGCTGAACACGAAGTTTACGGCAATTCCCATTCCGCCCGAAGACATTGAGGAGGCGATCAAGAATGTTCACTAAAGTTTGCTTTACGCTTAACGGCGAAAAGAAAGAATACACCGGCGACCCGCTGCGCAGACTCATCGACGTGCTGCGTGAGGATTACGATCTCACCGGCAGCAAAGAGGGCTGCGGCGAGGGCGAGTGCGGCGCCTGCTCCATCATCAAGGACGGCGAGCTGGTCACAAGCTGCATCATCCCCGTCGGCGCGGTGAACGGCTGCGAGCTTTTGACCATCGAGGGCATCCGCGACACCGAAAAGGGTAAGTGCATCATTGACGCCTTTGCCGAGGGCGGCGCGGTGCAGTGCGGCTTCTGCATCCCGGGCATGGTCATGGCGACCTATGTGCTGCTCGGCAAGAATGCCGACCCCACCGAAGAAGAAATCCGCATCGGCATCAGCGGCAACATCTGCCGCTGCACCGGCTATGACCTGATCGTCGAGTGCATCCGTCTCGCGGCGAAGAAAGGAGCGGCGTTATGGCAGAAGTAAAGTGCTACCTTCCCGAAACGCTCGAGGAAGCGCTGAAGCTCCGCAAGGAGACAGGCGCGATCCTTCTCGCCGGCGGCTCTGATCTGATGGTCGCAAACGGTATGGGCACGGGCATCACGCCTGCATTTGAAAAGGACGTGCTGCTGCTCGCGGGCATCAAGGAGCTCAAGGGCATCACCGAGACGGCGGACACCGTCGAGATCGGTGCGCTGACGACCTCCGCCGAGATCGCGGCAAGCCCCATCGTCCCCGAACTGCTGCGCGACGCCGCGTCCCGCATGGGCGCCATCGCGCTTCGCAACACCGCCACCATCGGCGGCAACATCGGCAACGCCTCGCCCAAGGGCGATATGCCCCAGCCGCTCATTTTGATGGACGCGGAGGTCGTGCTTACGAGCGCGGACGGCGAGCGAAAGATGCTGGTCGATGACTATATCATCGCCACGAAAAAGACCGCGCTGCGCGACGACGAGATCATCACGAAGGTCATCATCCCCAAGCCGCACTTCACCCATATTTTCTACCGCAAAATCGGTATGCGCCGCGCAAACGCCATCTCCAAGCTGACGCTCTCCGCCGCCGCAACTGTCAAGGACGGCTTGCTTGTTGACTTCCGCGCGTCCTCCGGTGCAGCCGGCCCCAAGGTCATGCGCTTACGCAAGGCGGAGGAGATCCTGATCGGAAAAAAGCTCAGCGAACTCGTCGGCTGTAAAGAGGAATTCCTTGACGCGTGGAACGGCGTCATCAGCCCCCACGCGATGCCCGAATACCGCAGAAATACCACACGCAGAATGCTTTCGTTCTTCATCGACGCGCTGATCGCCGGACATCCCGGCGGATGCGTTGACGTGGGCGAAGAATAAGAGGGAGGTACGCTTATGATTTATCATCCCGCTACCCCACAGGAGGCGGTAAACCTCCGCAAGAGAAACGCCGACACGGCGGTCTATCTTGCGGGCGGTACCGATGACCTGCGTCTCGGCGGCGCCGCCGAGGGGAAAGACCTCATCGACAACAGCGGCTTCGATTTTGGTACCATCACCAAGAAAGACGGCAAGGTCTACATCGGCGCGCTTTGTACCTTGCAGGACGTGGTCGAGAGCGACCTTGTGCCCGATTTAATCCGCGATGCGGCGAAGCTCTGCGCGTCCTTTGAGCGCCGCAACAGCGCCACTGTCGGCGGCAATCTCGGACTTCGCCGCACTGACAGCTACCTTGCCGCCGCCATGACGGCCGCAGAAGCGACGCTCAAATCCGTTACGCCGCATGGCGACGAGGACAAGGCCATCGGCGAATACCTGACGAGCAACTGCAAGCGGCTCATCACCTATGTCGTGGTCGAGAAAGACCGCAAGGGCTGGGTGAAGCGTTTCGGTAACACGAGTGCGAGCCACGCCGCCCTGATTGCCGCCGAAAGCGAGGACAACTACGCGCTCAGCGTTTCCGGCAGCCCGCTTGCCTACGGAAAAACGCCGGAGCTTGCCAAGAAGATGACCTTCACCGACGATCTCACCGGCAGCGCCGCTTATAAAAAGTACCTTGCCGAGACCGTGTTCACTTTGGAGGGTTAAGCCATGGAAGTTAAATGCAGATTGAACGGCGAATCCGTCGTTCTGCGCGGGGAAGAGACCGCGCGCCTGCGCGACGTGCTCTATGCCTTCGGCTGCCACAGCGTGCGCGACAGCGACGATGCCGAGGGCTTTGCCGGAAGCGATACGATCATCTTTAACGGCAAACTGAAATATGCCAACTTCATCCTGCTCTATCAGGCCGACGGCGCGGAGATCCGCACCGCGGAGAGCCTGATGGATGGCAGGGGACTCAACTATGTCCAGAAAGCCATGGTCGCCGCGGGCACCGTGCAGAGCGCGTACAACGCGCCCGCCGCCGCGCTGATTGTAACGTGGCTGCTGGAGCATAAGCCGAACCCGACGAAGGAAGAAATCAAGGATGTCCTTTCCGGCATCTTCATCCGCGATGCGGGCTATGAGCACTACTATCTCGCGGTCAAGCCCGCGTGCGAGCTGCGCGACTTCGGCGAATTCAAGAGCGAGATCGCCCCGTCTTTCCGTCCTAATCTTGACGTGATCGGAAAACCCTCCGGCAAGATCGACGGTGCGGCGCTCGTGTCGGGCGAGAGCGTGTTCGTCGAGGACAAGGTGAGCGCCGATGCTTGGTGCCTGCACGTTCTGCGCAGCCCCTTTGCAAGCGCCTACATCAAGAGCATCGACACCAGTAAAGCGGAAGCACTTGACGGCGTTGCCGCGATCATCACCGCGGAAAACTGCCCAGACGTCTACTATATGCAGGCCGGACAGGGCAATCCCGAGCCGTCTCCGCACGACCGTCGGCTCTTCAACCGCAAAGTGCGCCACGTTGGTGACCGCGTCGCGGGTATCGTTGCCCGCACGCCGGAGATCGCGGACAAGGCGGCATCTCTTATCAAGGTCATCTACGAGCCGACTGACGCCGTTTATACCGTGGAAGAAGCGATGGCAGACGGTGCGCCGCTCGTCCACAACGGCGTCGTCCGCTACAACGCGGGCGCGCCGGACGATCTGGACGAATACAACAAGCGCGCGGGCGACAAACGCGAGGGCGATGTTGTGTATCAGTTCCCGCTGCGCGCGGATATCCGCAAGAATGTCGCCGCGTCCAACTCCGGCAGCATCGGCGACCTTGACCGTGGCTTTGCCGAGGCGGACGGCAACGGTGGGAGCACCTATCAGACCAGTCAGATCCAGCACACGCCGCTCGAGCCGCACGTCTGCTACGCGCACATCGAGGGCGGGCGTGTGGTGCTCAACTGCTCCACGCAGGTGCCGTTCCACGTGCGCCGCATCGTCAGTTGGGTTTGCGGTATTCCGGAGAACAAAATCCACGTCATCAAGGAGCGTGTCGGCGGCGGCTACGGCAGCAAGCAGGATATTCTGGTCGAAGATCTCACCGGCTACGCCGCGTGGATCACGGGTAAGCCCGTCTACTACCGCAACACCCGCGAAGAGGAGTTCATCGCAAACTCCACGCGCCATCCCATGCGCGTCAAGGTCAAGATGGGCGGCAAGAAGGACGGCACCATCACCGCAATCTTCATGGAAGTGCGCGCCAACACCGGCCCCTACGGCAACCACTGCCTGACCGTGCCGATGAACAGCTGCTCCAAGACGCTGCCGCTGTTCGCTGTGGACAACATGGGCTATGACCTCAAGATCTACTACACCAACACGCCGCCCGCCGGCGCCTATCAGGGCTACGGTACGCCCAAGGGCACCTACGGCATCATGATGGCGATGGCGGAGCTTGCCGACAAGCTCGGCGTCGACTATAAGACGATGGTGGAGAAAAACCATGTCTCCGAGGGCTATATGCTTGAGATCCTCAAGGGACTCGGCGAGGGGCGCGAGGGCAACGTCGTGCCGGTCGGCTCCTGCGGGTTGGACGAAGCCATCGAAAAGGGCTGCAAGATGATCGAGTGGGGCAAAAGGGAAGCGTCCGACGATCCCGACTGGAAGATCGGCAAGGGCTTTGCCATGATCATGCAGGGCAGCGGTCTGCCCGGACTTGACCACGCGGA
>JAZLIU010000169.1:0-8182 GCA_045617565.1 Oscillospiraceae bacterium | reverse complement strand
TTTCACAGGTGCGGCAAATTCCTCCACTTTTTCAAAAATTGAATCCCGTACGATCCGGGTAATTTTGCTGCATTATTACGATGCGAATACTCCGTTTCCGCGCTCAATGCGTTACAGACTGGGCCCCTTGATCTCCGGCGCTTTTTTGACGGGTGAGGCTTTGACAGGTGTTTTTCTTTCCTTCTCCCGCTTATCACCCGGCGCCCTTTCCTCCGGTCTCTTTCCCGCTCTCGCGCGTTCTTTCGCCGCGAGAGAACGGATCAGCCTGCCGTTTTTCAGCTCGGAAAGCAGCACATCCGTCGGCTTGGAAAACGCCTCGCGGATATCCTCCCTGCCGCGCAGCTCCGCCGTCAGCTTTTCCGCGCTCACGCCCTCCGGCGGCAGGCTGCCGAGCATCAAGCGCCCGAGCAGGCTCTGCGCCGCAAGCTGCTCCTTTTCCTCGTGTGACAGCGTTTTTCCCGCCCGCACAAGCTTTTCCTCCGCGTCTCGTCCCGCGACGAGCGCCTGTGCGCGCACGATATTGCGCCTGATCAGCGCCTCCGGTGCAGGCGGCTCCTGCATGGTGTCGGTTATTCTGTTTTTGATCGTCATATTATCCATATCTCAGTCCTCAAAATATGCCCGCAGATTTTCCCGCGCGCGGAAAAGCGCTACCTTGACGGTGTTTTCGTTTTTATCTAGGATTTCCGCGATCGTTTTGATCGGGACGTCGTTCAGGTAGTAGAGCGTCAGGATCTCCTTCTGCTGCGGCGGCAGCGTGTCGATCGCCTGGCGCAGCGTGAGGATGTCCTCCTGCGATGCGTGACCTTCGCCGCCCGCAAGCTCTTCGTTGAGCGCTTCATCGTTGCGCCTTGCGGCAAGCAGATCCTTCGCGCAGTTGATCGTCACGCGGATGATCCACGCCTTGCGGTGCTCCTCGCTTTCAAACGACCGTTTGCGCTTGAAATACGCCAGAAAGGTCTCCGAAAAAACGTCCTCCGCGTCTGCCGTGTTGGCGGTATAACGATATGCAATTTTGTAGACCATGTCCGCGTAGGTGCGAACGATCTGTTCCTCATCCATCCTCAATACCCCCACGCCGACAAAAAAGTTACATTCTTCAGAGAACCGCCCGGTGCCTCACGGCCACGGGAAATGCGGCTTCGGCTCATTACTGATATCATTATACTATCAAAAAGGTTTCATGTAAAGGAAAATAGTGCCCGAAATGCACAAAAAACTGCAGGTGTTACATTTTGGAAGAGATTCGTGCTACGCTGGCTCCACGTCCAAACACACATAAGAAAAGGACGCACTATTGTGCGTCCTTTTCTTATGTGACATCGCGCCTGCGGCGCGAATCGATCAAATTCTTTTCTTATCCGAACAGTTGACCGAGCAGACCCTTGTCCGCTCCTCTGCCCGCCTGGAGCGTCATCGCTGCGGAGAGCAGCTCTGCGGCTTCCGCGCGCGTGATGCCGCGGCGCATATCGTCGTGTGTGAAACGTCCCGTCTGCAGGATGCTCACCGACTGCAGATTGGCGACCGCCTGCGCACACCATGCACTCTCTGCCGCCGCCTCGTCATAGCTGCTAAGATCCACATCCGTGACCGCGAGTAATCTGTTGAGAACAACAGCGGCCTCGCTCAGCGTAATCGCCGTAGGCGCGTCAAAGGCGACGCCCTGCTCGGTCTCCACGCCGCAGATCACGCCGCTGGAGAGCGCAGAGACCGCGTAGCCCTTGCACCACGTTGGAATCTCGGCGTCGTCGCAGAAGCCGGTCACATTCGTGGGCGCGACCTTCGCTCCGGACGCTGCCATCGCCATGGCGATAAATTCGCCGCGGCTGAGCACGCGCTCAGGCTCGAAGAAGTAATTCTCCCCGACCTTTGCGCCGACAAAGATGCCGTGCTCGGCAAGATCGACCGCCGCCGTCGCCGCGCGGTTTGTGTCCATATCCGCATAACTGACGCCGCTTTGCGTGCGCTCGATGGTGAGCTTTACCGTAGCGGGAAGCGACACGTTGCCGCTGCCATCCGTCGCGGTGTAAGTGAAGCTGTCGGCGCCGATCTTGTTTTTACCCGGCGTGTAGATAAACCCGAGGCCGTCCTCCGTGAGCGCCACCGTCCCCTTTTTCGGTGCGTCGGCGATGGCAAACGTGACCGCCTCATTCTCGCTGTCCACCGCGTGGAACGTGCCGGTATAGGGCACGTTGCGGTAGGCCTTGATCTCCATGTTCTGCGCAATGGGTGCGCCCTCCGCCGCCACAGGTGCCTGCTGGTTCTTCCCGAACAGTGCCGCCGCGCTCTGCAGCGGGATGAGCGTGATGAGCAGCATTGCCATAACGAACGGCACGGCTCGCGCAAGTCTTTCCTTTCCGTTTTTCATAAAAGCAGATCTCCTTATTGAAATAAATCTGCTGTTACTTTTTCCGAAACTGAAAGATTTATACAAGGCGCGAACTTTTATCGGTTGCCTTTTCAGCCTTTGAAGATTGTACGCGACTCCGTTTTTTGCCCCACGGAAATCACAAGGCGCAGATCGCCGTAACAAAGCATTCTTTCCTTCGGAAAATCAAATGTATAGCTGATGGCATTTCCGTCTTTTGTCATCCGCGTTTCGGCATAATCCGAGAGAGAGCTCTCCGCATACGGTAGACAGCAGACATCATCGGCGAGCGCACCGTAGTCTGTCACCTCCCGAACGCTGTCCCTTTGCACGTCATAGAGGTATCGGCTACCGTGTCCGTCGTTCCAGTAGAATTTCACATATTTCCCGTCGTTCGTTGCCTCAACGAATACGCAGGGGTCCCCCTGGATCTGCGTCATATCCCGTTCGTAAAATCCGCAAAATCCCGTCAAACAGTCTCCTTTTATACTATACACCCATATGCCGATATAGTCGTACATGATGACTGTATCCCCGTCCGCATAGAGAAATCTCGGCATGGTAGCGCCAAACATCATTTCCTGTTCGGATACCTCCGCTGCTTTTGCTGTCAATCCCGCCGACTCACCCCTCGGCAACAGCAGAAAGCACAGCATCAACACCGCCGCCGCAACAGCAGGAAGCCACCTTTTTGTATTTTTCTTTCTGCGCGGCATCTCCGACGCGCTGACATATTTGTCATCAATAAACTCCATCGCGTCCAAAAGCTGTTGTCCGTTCATAAAGAATATCCCTCCTTTTCCAAATAAGTACGCAGTGCGCTGCGTGTGCGGTAAAGCATTGTCTTCACCTTGCTCTCCGACATGCCGCAAGTGAATGCTATTTCGGCAATGTCGTCAAGATACCAGTATCGGCGAAGAAAGACCGTTCGTTTTTCTTCCGTCAGCGTTTTCAAAAAGCCGTTGAGCACCTCGCGCAGTGCCATTGCGTCTACCACATCCTCCGTTCGATTTGCCGGAACGCACTGCTGCAGCTCCACAGTCAGTTCTTCGATATGCGCACTGCGCTTAAGCTGCTTTCGGCTGCGGCAGCAGTTGAGCGCCAAATGCCGTGTGATCCGCGCAAGAAACGGATAGAGATAGCCGTGCGGCTCATGCGGTGGAATTGCGCGCCACGCTTCCCAATAGGTATCGTTCTCGCATTCCTCCGCCGTTTCATCGCTTTGCACCATACCGCGGGCAAGTGCGCGAAGACGCGCTCCGTATTTTTCCGCCGCCTCGCTGATTGCGCTCTCGTCCCGCGACAAAAACAGCTCCACGATCTTCCCGTCCTCCAACTCTTTCACCTCCTAAATATTCGATGTAAGGCCTTCAATCCTATAAGCACCCTTTCGGCTTTTGAAGTTACGAAAAATGCGATATTTTCGCAAAAAGAAAAAGCAGCATTCCGCTGCTTTTTCCTTTTCAGTTCATCAGCCACTCGGGTCTGCTTCGCTTCTTGATACCCGATACAATGCCCATCGCCGCGAAAAGCGTTACAATCGACGATCCACCGTAGCTAAAAAACGGCAGCGTCAGTCCGACGACCGGCAGCAAAAACAGGCACATTCCGATGTTGGCAACCGTCTGAAAAATGAGCATCCCCGCCATGCCGACGCAGATAAGTCCCTCCATCCTTGTGTTCGCCCCGTGCGCCACGACGAAGCATCGGATCACGATGGCGAGGAGAAACAGAATGATGATCAGGCAGCCGATAAAGCCAAGCTCCTCCCCGCAGACGCAGAAGATGAAGTCTGTCTGCCGTTCGGGCAGGCTCGTCCGGTACGGCGATTGCGTCTGCGTGCCGTGAAACAGTCCCTGTCCGGTCAGTCCCCCCGAGCCGAGCGCGAGCATCCCGCGCGTCTGCTGCCAGCCCTTTCCCTGCGGTTCAAAGCTGTGATCGAGCACGACCATGATGCGCTTGTACCAATCTCCGCGCAAAAGCTTCAAATCCCATGCCGCCACAAGACCGCCTGCCGCGCCGCCGATGCCGAGAATGAGCCAGCGCTTGGCAAAGCCCGCGGCAAACGCCATGCAGATAAACACAAACAGATACACCAGTCCGCTGCCCGCGTCATGCGAAACGACATAGTAAAGCCCAAACATGAAAAGGACGTGCGCTGTGGGCTGGATAACGTTGGAAAACCGCTTCAGATCCCGCGTTTCGCTCAAATGTACGAGCTGACGGGCAAGCAGAATGATGAACGTGATCTTGACGACCTCCGCCGGCTGAATGTTAATGGGAAACCAGCTTACCCCGAGCCACGCACGATTGCCGTTGCGCACGATGCCAAGCGGCGTCAGAAGCAGCAGGATAAAGCCGATGTTGAAGCCCAGAAACCATTTCCACTTCTTGGAAAGCTCCACAATGTCGACGCCGGAAAGGAGAAAATACGCAACCGTACCGATCGCCCAGCCGGCACCCTGCACGGCAACGTACTTGAGCGAGCCGTGATACACCGTGTGCGTGGCGCTGAGGATGAGCAGCATCCCGTAAAGCGTCGCCGCCGTGCACAGCGACCAGAGCACCATGTCGGACTGGCGTACAACATCACCGAAGAGGCCTTTGATGCGTCCCATGCGCGTATCTCCTTTCCCAAAATTTCCCTGCAAAATCTGATAAGGAAGTATAGCACAAATTTATTTGCCTGTAAACTTGCATTTTTTCACCGAAAAGGAATTGTAAAACGCAGCCGCCTGTGCTATACTTCGTTTAATATGGGAAAGAAGGGGATCGGCATGGTTTTACTATCGCACAGCGCAGAAGAAACCGAGCGCTTCGGTGAAACGCTTGCCGATACTCTGCACCCGGGCAGCGTCGTGGCCTACACCGGCGCGCTCGGCATGGGCAAGACCGCCTTTACGCGCGGGCTTGCGCGGGGCCTGGGCTGCCGCGGCCGCGTGACCAGTCCCACCTTTACCATCGTCAACGAGTACGAGGGGAATATTCCCCTGTTCCACTTCGATATGTACCGCCTCTCCTCTTCCGACGAGCTGTTTGACATCGGCTGGGAGGATTACCTTGAGCGGGGCGGCGTCTGCGCCGTGGAGTGGAGCGAGCGCGTGACCGATGCGCTGCCGCCGGACACGGTTTTCGTCAGCATCGCGCGCCACGCGGAGAACGAAAACTGGCGCACCATCACCGTCACGGGAGGCGAAAAGGCATGAAGATCCTCGCTTTGGAAACCTCCGCGAAAAGTGTCTCCTGCGCCGTTACGGACAGCGGCAGCGTCCTCGCCTCCGCCTACCAGTGCACGGGACTGACGCACAGCCGCACGCTCATGCCGATGGTGGAGGATCTGCTCAAAAACGCCGAGCTTACGCTCGACGAGATCGACCGCATCGCCATCGCCGCCGGTCCCGGCTCCTTTACGGGGCTGCGCATCGGCATCGCCGCGGTCAAGGGACTCGCGTGGGCGGCGGACAAGCCCTGCTGCGCGGTATCGACGCTTGAGGCGATGGCGCAGAACGTCCGGCACATGGACGGTCTCATCATCGGTGCGATGGATGCGCGCAGGAACCAGATCTACAACGCGCTGTTTGAGGCAAGCCGCGGTGCGCTCACCCGACTGTGCGCCGACCGCGCCGTCGGGCTGGACGAGCTGTGCGAGGAATTGAAAGGCGACAGCCACCGCAAGATCGTCCTCGGCGACGGCGGGCTTTTGTGCTTCGACTATCTCACCTCTCACGGTATCGACTGCACCCTCGCGAGCGCGCAGCTTCTCTATCAGAACGCCGTCGGCGTCGCGCTTGCCGCAGAGCAGTATGAAGCAGTTTCGGCGCAGGAGCTTGCGCCCGTCTATCTCCGCCCCGCGCAGGCGGAACGGCTGCGCAACCAAAAAGAGAGCAAATAAAACTTTATATAAATTTTTGATTACGGAGGAAAAAGTCATGTTCAAAAACGACAAGAAAGTCCACATTATGGATCATCCCCTGGTCGCCCACAAGCTGACCATCATGCGCGACAAGAACACCAGCGTCAAGGATTTCCGCGAGCTCGTGTCCGAGATCGGCATGCTCATCACCTATGAAGCCACCCGCGACCTGCCGCTGACCACCAAGCACATCGAAACCCCGATCTGCGCCATGGACGCTCCCACGCTCGCCGGCAAGAAGGTCGCCGTCGTTCCCATCCTGCGCGCCGGTCTGGGGCTTGTAGACGGCGTGCTGCGCATGATTCCCTCCGCGCGCGTTGCCCACATCGGTATGTACCGCGACGAGACGACGCTCGAGCCCCACGTCTACTTCTGCAAGACGCCCAAGGACATTGCCGAGCGCGACATCATCATCGTTGACCCGATGCTCGCCACCGGCGGCAGCGCTGCCGCCGCCATCGATGAGATGAAGAAGCGCGGCTGCAAAAACATCAAGCTGCTCATTCTCGTCGCCGCTCCCGAGGGTATCAAGTGCATCCGCGAAGCGCACCCCGACGTGGACATTTACGCCGGCGCGCTCGACGACCATCTCAATGAGCGCGGCTACATCGTCCCCGGTCTCGGTGATGCCGGTGACAGAATCTTCGGCACAAAGTAAGAAAATTTACATTTTATTTGTTGCAAACACGCGTGATCTTCGATATCATGCGTGAGCATACCCGCTCCCTCCGCGGGACGCGGCACCACTTGAGAGGAATGAAGTATTAAAAATGAGTGCATCCAGAGAAAAGAAAGCCCGTCAGGAACGCAGCGCCAGCGGTTACGTTGACCCCAAGGCCACCCGCGCCGCCGAGGAAAAGGCGAAGAATCGCCGCAGCAACCTGCTCTATGCGTTGCTGGGCGTTGTGTTTGTGGCAGTCGCCGTGATCGCCGTCATCAACAACACCCACGTTCTTGAGCGCGGCGCCAAGGCCTACACCGTGGGCGGTGAGACCTTTACCGCCGCCGATGTGAGCTATTACTACCGCAACAATTACAACTCCTTTGTCACGCAAAATCAGGACATGATCAGCTACTATTTTGACGCGCAGACGGATCTGCGTGAGCAGGAGTGTCCCTTTAACGGGGGCACCTGGTTCGACTACTTTGCCGACAGTGCGCTGAGCACCCTCAACTCCGTCTCCGCCATTGCCAAACAGGCAAGGGCAGAGGGCTTTACCGCCGACGAGGAAGAGACTGCCGCGCTGGAGAGCAACTACTCCTACGTTGACATTTATGCCGCCACGCAGGGCTACACACGCGAGCAGTACCTCCAGGCCTATTACGGTCCGCTCATGACGACCGAGGTCTTTGAGCGCAACGTGCGCATGAGCGCCCTTGCCGAGGCGTACTCCGCCGCATATGAGGAGACCCTCGTTTACAGCGACGCTGACATCCAGGCCGCTTACGACGCTGATCCCACCGCCTATCAGAGTGCGGACATTGAGTTCGTCACCTTCGCCTACACCGCCGAGTCCGATGCGACCGACGAGCAGAAGGAAGAGCTTCTTGCCGAATGCAAGACCACCGCGGACACCGCGCTCGAGCGTCTCAATGCGGGCGAAAGCCTCGAGGCGCTTGCTGCGGAGCTGGACGGCACTTACTACGATATGCCTCACGCCGCCAAAAGCAGCTCTGAACTGCTCACCTGGGCGTTTGACGATGCACGTCAAAGCGGCGATGCCGCCGTTATTCCCTATAGCACCAACGGTTACTACGTCGTGCTTTCCCACGGCCGCACGAGAGACGACTATCACCCCGTTTCCGTCCGCCACATTCTCGTCGATGACGAAGAGCTTGCCTCTTCCATCCTCGAGCAGTACCGCGCCGGTGAACAGACGGAGGAAGCCTTCGGTCTGCTT
>JAZLIU010000168.1:0-6281 GCA_045617565.1 Oscillospiraceae bacterium | reverse complement strand
CGGAAATCCCCGCCCTTAGCTGTTTGTAGCGGTGTGTCCTTGACCGGCACATAAAAAAATGCTATATTGTGGTATAGAGAAATATGAACGCAACGGAGGAATTCATTATGGACTATCGGTTTGCCGAGCGGAAGGACGCCGCTCTGATTTTGGATTTCATCAAGGGCCTTGCGGAATACGAAAAGCTGTCCGACGAGGTGGTCGCCACGCCGGAGACGCTGGAAGAGTGGATCTTTGACCGTCAGAAAGCGGAGGTCATCTTTGCACTGGAGGACGGCGCCGAGGTTGGTTTTGCGCTGTTTTTCCACAACTTTTCCACCTTCCTCGGCCGCGCAGGGCTGTACTTAGAGGACTTGTTCGTCAAGCCCGCCTATCGCGGACGCGGCTACGGCAAGGGACTGCTCGCGGCGCTCGCAAAGATCGCTCTCGAGCGCGGCTGCGGGCGGCTTGAATGGGTCTGTCTCGACTGGAACAAACCGAGCATCGACTTCTACAAGTCGCTCGGCGCGGTGTCGATGGACGACTGGACGATCTACCGCGTCGCGGGCGATACGCTCAAGCAGCTCTCGGAGCAATAAATCGGCACAGGAGGAACGACCATGAGGTCGGACAAAAACGCCGCATTTCCTAATCCGAATATCCCAAGCCTGTGCTACATCAAAAACGTCGTCGACTGACACAAAAAAAGAGCTGCGGTTTTCCGCAGCTCCTTTTTTACTATTCCATGCAGTGTTGAACAAATACCTCGAAGATCTTTTGACTGTCCGCATCCGTACGGAAGCGAAATTCGGGGTGCCATTGGACGGCCCAGACAAATCGCTTACCCGGCATCCACGCCGACTCGATCAGTCCGTCCGTTGACGTTGCCATGCTGCGCAGGCACGGTGCAAGCTCCTTGACCGCCTGATGGTGCAGCGTGTTGACGCCCAGTCTCTTCTTTCCCAGCAGGGCGTACAGCGGGCTGTTCTCCTCTACCTCAACCTCGTGCGCCGAGCGATCATACGGCGCGGACATATCGTGCGCGATGTCAGACGGATGCTGCACGGGAAGATCCTGATAGAGCGTCCCGCCGAGCGCGGCGTTGATAAATTGCAGGCCACGGCAAATACCGAAGATCGGTTTGTCGGCGGCAAGCGCCTTTTGGAGAAGCGGCAGCTCCATCGCGTCCCGCTCCGCGTTCGGAAGGACGGTATCGTTGATCGGTGTTTCCCCGTAAACAGAGGGATCGACGTCCTGCCCGCCCGTGATAAGAAGCCCGTCGCACATGGCTGCGAGCGCGTCGATCGTAGCTTCGTCGGCGGTCAGCGGCAGCATGATCGGCAGCCCTCCTGCTTGCGCCACGGCGTCCATATACCCCGGCAGCATCCAGAGGCTTTCGCGCTCCTCGTCCACAAGGGGCGTTACTCCGATGATTGGCTGTTTCATGTCCGTTTCCTCCCGCAAGTTACTCGCGCGACGCGTATTTTCGGCAATATTCTACCCTCGGCACGCGAAAAATGCAACGGCAAACGGAGTTTTTCCGCACATTCGCTTGCTTTTCCTCGCCGCAGCAGGCATAATAGACACAAATAAGCTTTTGGAGGGAATCGCGATGGAGCGTTCGAAAGTCATACTTCTGCCCTGTGCCAACTATGACGAGGAGGCGGTCTATACCGCCGTGCGTCAGGGACTTGCGCTGCTCGGGGGAATTGAAAAGTTTGTCTCGCCCGACGAGCACATTCTCATCAAGCCCAATCTCCTGAAAAACGCTGCGCCCGAAAAGGCGGTCACCACGCACCCGTCCGTCTTTGCCGCGATGCTGCGGTGTCTGCGTGAGGAGGGGTATGAGCACCTCTCCTATGGCGACAGTCCCGGTCCCGGCGTCGACACGAAGCGCGCCGCGGAGGATGCGGGACTCACCGCACAGGCGGAGAAATACAACGTGCCGCTCGGCGATTTTTCGGGCGCGACGGCAAAGGACTTCCCCGCCGGCAAGGCCTGTAAACGGTTTATGCTCGCAAACGAAGTATGCAAAGCCGATGCGGTCATCAGCCTGTGCAAGATGAAAACCCACGCGCTGGAGAACATCACCGGCGCGGTCAAGAACCAGTACGGCTGCATCTACGGCTCCTATAAGGCCGCCGGACACGCGAAGTATCCCAATAGCCGCGTCTTTGCCGATATGCTCGCCGATCTTGACCTCTGCGTCGCGCCGCGGCTCTACGTGATGGACGGCGTGATCGCCATGGAGGGCAACGGCCCCGCCTCCGGCGTTCCCACGCCGATGAAGGTGCTGCTTCTCTCTGCCGACCCCGTCGCGCTCGACAGCGTGTTCTGCCGGCTCATCGACCTCGACGCCGCCAGCGTCCCCACCTGCGTCAGCGGCGTAAAGGCAGGATTTGGCAAAATGAAGTATGACGAGATCGAGATCATCACGCCGGACGGCACGATCAGCGCGGACGAGGCGTTTACAAAGTACGGCAATCCGCACTTTGACGTCAACCGCAAGAAAGCGGTCTTCTGGCGCGTGCGGAGCCTGCTGCCAAAGCTCAAAAAGTATCATGACCGCCCCGTGGTCGATCCCGACAAGTGCATCGGCTGCGGCGTCTGCCAGAACGCCTGTCCTGTCGACGGTCAGGCGGTACACGCCGGAGGAGGGCAGAAAGCCGTCTACGATTACAGCAAGTGCATCCGCTGCTACTGCTGTCAGGAGATGTGCCCCGCGAAAGCGATCTCGAAGAAATAAGGAATTGCCACCATGAAAAAGATATTAATTATCGGCACGGGCGGTACGATCGCCTCCGCACCCACCGAGGACGGGCTTTCACCCGCGCTCACGAGCGAGCAGCTGCTTGCCAATATTCCGTCGATCTCAACTATCTGCGAGGTCGAATGCACGCAAGTGTTTTCCCTTGACAGCACGAATATCCGTCCCGGTCACTGGCTCATCCTCGCAGGTGCCATCCGCGAGAAGTACGACGCCTACGACGGCTTTGTCGTCACGCACGGCACGGATACGATGGCGTACACGGCGGCGGGGCTGAACTACCTCATTCAGAACAGCCGCAAGCCCATCGTCCTCACCGGCGCGCAAAAGCCCATCGGTGAAGAGGGCACGGACGCCAAGCGCAACCTCACCGACGCGCTCATTTACGCCTCGGACGCGGGCAGTCACGGCGTGTCCATCGTCTTTTTCGGCTCGGTCATCTGCGGCACGCGTGCGCGCAAGAACTATTCCAAGAGCTTCATGGCATTCGGCAGCATCAACTTCCCCGAGCTCGCCCGCATTCAGGACGGGCGCGTCATCCGCTATGTCACGGAAACGCCGACGAGCGATACCGTCTTTTACGATTACATCGACCCAAACGTGGGACTTTTGAAGCTCACACCGGGCATGAACAACGACGTCATGCGCTACGCCATCGACCGCTATGACGGCATCATCATCGAGAGCTTCGGCGTCGGCGGACTGCCCGAATATTCGGACTTCCACACGCAGATCAAGCACGCCGTGGAAGCGGGTAAATTCATCGTCATGACGACGCAGGTACCGAACGAGGGCAGCGATCTTTCCATCTACCGCGTGGGCAGCGTCCTCAAAAGCAGCCTTCGTATGCTCGAGGCGCACGATATGACCAGTGAAGCCGCGCTCGCCAAGCTCATGTGGGTGCTGGGACAGACGAACGACTTTGAAAAAGCAGCCACGCTATTCTACCGCCCCATTAACCACGATATTCTCTACATTTAAGCCCGTATGAAAAAAATCATGTTTGTCTGTCACGGCAATATCTGCCGCAGTCCGATGGCGGAGATCATCTTCCGCGACATGGCGGAAAAGCGCGGCGTCGCCGACCGCTATTTTGTCGCCTCCTGCGCCACGAGCAGCGAGGAGATCTGGAACGGTGTGGGCAACCCCGTCTACCCGCCCGCGCGGGAGGAGCTAAAAAAGCACGGTCTGTCTGCCGGCGACAAACGCGCCGCGCAGCTCAAAAGAAGCGATTACGGCGCATACGACCTCTTTGTCGGCATGGACGAAAACAACGTGCGCAATATGCTGCGCATCTTCGGCTGCGATCCGGAGGGCAAGGTGCGAAAGCTCCTTGCTACCGACGTGCAGGACCCGTGGTACACGGGCAATTTTGACGTCGTATTCCGCGAGATCTACGCAGGCTGCGAAACGCTGCTATCAGAGCTTGAAACATATCGATAAAAAATCTCCGGTGGAGTTTCCACCGGAGATTTTTTACAGTCTTTACTTGATTGCCGCCTTGAGCGCGTCCACGCGGTCGGTCTTTTCCCATGCAACGCCGAGATCCTCGCGGCCCATGTGACCGTAAGCGGCAAGCTGGCGGTAGATGGGGGCGCGCAGCCCGAGGTCGCGGATGATGGCGGTGGGACGCAGATCAAAGACCTTGTTCACAGCCTCTTCGAGCTTCTCATCGCTCACCTTGCCGGTGCCGAACGTCTCAACGAGCACGCTCACGGGCTTGGCAACGCCGATGGCATAGGCAAGCTCGACCTGGCACTTGTCCGCAAGACCCGCGGCGACGATGTTCTTCGCTACATAGCGCGCGGCATAGGCGGCAGAGCGGTCGACCTTCGTGGGGTCTTTGCCGGAGAATGCGCCGCCGCCGTGGGGGGCGCTGCCGCCGTAGGTGTCGACGATGATTTTGCGGCCGGTCAGACCGCTGTCACCCTGCGGGCCGCCGATGACAAAGCGGCCGGTCGGGTTGACATAAAACTTTGTATTCGCATCGAGCAGCTCAGCAGGGATCGTCGGTTTGATAACCAGCTCGATCATGTCGCGTCTGATCTGCTCAAGCGTGGCTTCGGGCGCGTGCTGCGTGGAAAGCACGACGGTATCGACGCGCACGGGTTTCCAGTTCTCGTCGTATTCGACGGTGACCTGCGTCTTGCCGTCGGGACGGAGATAGTTGACCTTGCCCTCCTTGCGAACGCTCGTGAGCTTCTTTGCCATTTTGTGCGCGAGGGAGATCGGCAGGGGCATCAGCTCCGGCGTCTCGGTGCAGGCGTAGCCGAACATCATGCCCTGGTCGCCCGCGCCGTTATCGAGCGCGCTCGCGCCGCTTTCCTTGTTCTCAAAGGAGTTGTCCACGCCCATGGCGATGTCGCCGGACTGCTCGTCGATGCTGGTGATGACGCCGCAGGTGTCGCAGTCGAAGCCGTACTTGGCGCGGTCGTAACCGATGTCGCGCACGACCTCGCGCACGATCTTGGGGATATCGACATAGCAGCTCGTCGTGATCTCGCCCATAACGTGGACAAGTCCGGTGGTAACGGTCGTCTCGCAGGCGACGCGGCCATTGGGGTCCTTTTCCATGATGGCGTCGAGCACGGCGTCGGAGATCTGGTCGCAGATTTTGTCGGGATGACCTTCGGTCACGGATTCGGAGGTAAATAAACGCTTTGCCATAGTTTTTCTTTCCTTTCTTTCTCGGGGAAATGCAACAAAAAAGCACTCTGCCGAACCGACAGAATGCAGGACTTTCTTGCTTCTCCTCATCTTACGATTCGTTCGTCGGAATTGGCACCTTGCCGCAGGGCAGGTTGTCGTGGCGTCATCGGGCCGTTCCCTCAACCACTCTTGATGAAGTATTCACTTTTCGGCTTTCGCCGAAAGGCATTTTAGCACAGCAGCCGCGTTTGTCAATAGAAAATGACGATAAATGAAGAAGATTTTACTATTTTTTGCATTCTGCTGCTAAAATTCAAATATTTTTGATGACTTTTCGAAAGAGCTGTGCCATAATAGAATATCATATTATCGGAGGATCCCATTTTGAACAAGCTCAATCGTGCCATTGACCGGTTCTGCATTCTGCATCCGAATTTCGGTATTCCCAATTTAATGCTTTATATCGCCATCGCCAATGTGGTCGTTGGCCTTTTCTGCAACCTCTCCCCCACGGGTGCAAACCTTGTGTCTCTGTTCACATACTCCATCAACGGCGTGCTGCACGGGCAAGTTTGGCGGCTCGTCACCTTCGTCCTGATCCCGCTGGACACCAGTCCCTTCTTCCTGCTGCTCACCAGCTATTTCTACTATTGGATCGGCAGCACGCTCGAGCGGCAGTGGGGCACGGCGAAATTCACCATTTATTATCTCAGCGGCGTGGCGCTGACCGTCATCGGCTTTACGATCTCGTGCCTGCTGATGGGCGCTCCCTATCTCTCCATCGGCAGCACCTACTATATCAATCTCGCCATGTTCTTTGCCTTCGCCGTCCTCTATCCCGAGGCACGGGTGCTGCTGTTCTTCTTCATTCCCGTGCGCATGAAGA
>JAZLIU010000167.1:0-2043 GCA_045617565.1 Oscillospiraceae bacterium | reverse complement strand
TCCCGCGCGGGGCAGAGCATCGTGTGCCTGCCGTCTCGCATTGTCATTACCCTTGTCGGCGCGACCGCCGACTACGACGTGATCGTGGGATAAAGGTTGAAACAAGTTTCAACCTTCATCCTCAAAAATGCCGTTTTTCTCGCCGCTTACGCGGCAACCGAAAAGCATGGCGCCTATGACCATTCCTTTGATAGTCGTTTTGCGCCTTGAAACGCAGTGAAAAGGAACGGTCATAAACATGAAGATAACCACCACACAGCTCACGCTCTGCGCCGTGCTCGCGGCGCTGGCGCTGGCGCTCTCGTACATTGAGAGCTTTTTCCCGCTCGCGCTGCTCATTCCGCTGCCCGGCGTGAAGCTGGGACTTGCGAACATCGTGACGGTGTTCGCGCTCTATACGCTCGGCGCGCCGATGGCGCTGTGCATCCTGCTCGTGCGCTGCACGCTCGGGGCGCTCTTCGCGGGCAACGCAAGTGCGCTCATCTTTTCGCTCCTCGGCGGATTTTCCGCGATGCTCGTGATGATCGCGCTGCACAAAAGCAGGCGTCTGTCGATCTTCGGCGTGTCGATCGCGGGCGCGGCGGCGCACAACTGCGGTCAGGTACTCGCCGCGATGCTGACGCTCGGCTCTGCCGCGCCGCTGTTGTATCTACCGTTTCTGCTGCTCGTGTCGCTCTTCACGGGGGCGCTGTCGGGCTTTATAGCCGCGCTACTCTTCCGCGCGATGGCGAATACCGCGCTGATGAAAGAATAGGCGGCAGATTTCTCGCCGCTCCAACCTTGACAAGCCAACCGGTTTATACTAAAATTCACATATTGTGCAAACAATAGGAAAAAGGAGACTTTCCCATGAAAAATACCGAAAAGACGATGGAAAAGATCGTCGCGCTGTGCAAAAACCGCGGCTTCGTGTTCCCCGGCAGCGAGATTTACGGCGGCCTTGCCAACACCTGGGACTACGGCCCCCTCGGCGCGGAGCTCAAGAGCAACATCAAGCGCGCGTGGTGGAAGAAGTTCGTGCAGGAGAACCCGTACAACGTCGGGCTTGACGCCGCGATTCTGATGAATCCGCAGACCTGGGTCGCCTCCGGTCACCTCGGCGGCTTCTCCGATCCGCTGATGGACTGCCGCGAGTGCCACGAGCGCTTCCGCGCGGACAAGGTCATCGAGGATTGGTGCGCCGAGACCGGCTTTGAGCTCAGCAAGCCCATCGACGCTTTTTCCCAGCAGGAGATGAAAGACTTCGTCGAAGAGCGCGTCATTCCCTGCCCGAGCTGCGGCAAGCACAACTTCACCGACATCCGCCAGTTCAACCTCATGTTCAAGACCTTCCAGGGCGTGACCGAGGATGCGAAGAACACCGTGTATCTGCGTCCCGAGACCGCGCAGGGCATCTTTGTCAACTTCAACAACGTCCAGCGCACCACGCGCAAAAAGCTGCCGTTCGGCATCGGTCAGATCGGCAAGAGCTTCCGCAATGAGATCACCCCGGGCAACTTCATCTTCCGCGTGCGCGAGTTTGAGCAGATGGAGCTGGAGTTCTTCTGCAAGCCCGGCACCGACCTTGAGTGGTTCAACTACTGGCGCACGTTCTGCCACAACTTCCTGCTCGGTATCGGCCTCAAGGACGAGAACCTCCGTCTTCGCGACCACGATCCCGAGGAGCTTTGCTTCTACTCCAAGGCGACCACCGACTTTGAGTTCCTCTTCCCGTTCGGCTGGGGCGAGCTGTGGGGCGTTGCCGACCGCACGGACTATGACCTCACGCAGCACCAGAACACTTCCGGCGAGAAGATGGTCTACCGCGAGGGCGAGGGCAAGGACATGGTGGAATATATCCCCTACGTCATCGAGCCGTCGCTGGGCGTGGAGCGCACGGTGCTTTCCGTTCTCTGCGATGCCTACGACGAGCAGGTCGTCGGTCAGGATAAGAACGGCAAGGACGACGTGCGCGTCGTGATGCACTTCCATCCGTTCCTCGCGCCGTTCAAGGCCGCGATCCTCCCGCTTTCCAAGAAAGAGGTCCTCACCGGCCCCGCGCTG
>JAZLIU010000166.1:0-5231 GCA_045617565.1 Oscillospiraceae bacterium | reverse complement strand
GTGCTGCCGGAGATGGAGACGGTGGACGTGGACCTGCGTGAGGAGGACATCGAGATGCAGGTCTACCGCTCCTCGGGCGCGGGCGGTCAGCACGTCAATAAGACCTCGTCCGCCGTGCGGCTCATCCACAAACCGACCGGCATCGTGGTCGCCTGTCAGGAGGAGCGCTCCCAGCTTCAAAACCGCGCCAAGTGCATGGCGATGCTTGCCTCCAAGCTCTATGAGATCGAGCAGCAGCGCGTGGAAAACGCCGTCACGAGCGAGCGCCGCGCGCAGGTCGGCACGGGGATGCGCAACGAGCGCATCCGCACCTACAACTTCCCGCAAAACCGCGTCACCGACCACCGGCTGACCGGCGACGTGAAGAATTTCAACATCGGAAACGTCATCAACGGCGACCTCGATCCCATCATCGACGCGCTGACGATGCAGGAGCAGGCGGAGAAATTGCAGCAAAGTACCGAACAGTAAAACTACTTTACACATATTCTGCGGCAGGGGATATGCCGCAAAAGGAACAGAAAATGAACACACAATGGTTCAAAATTGAAGATACGGCGGACGAGGAGCAGCTCACTGCCGCGGCGGACATTCTGCGCCGCGGGGGACTGTTGGCGATCCCGACGGAGACGGTCTACGGTCTCGGTGCGGACGGCTTAAATGAGACTGCCGTGGCGCACATTTTCGAGGCGAAGGGCCGCCCGCAGGACAATCCGCTCATTCTGCATATTCCGTCGGCGGACTGGCTGACGCGGTACTGTGAGGACGTACCCGAAACGGCATACCGGCTCGCGGAGAAGTTCTGGCCCGGGCCGCTGACGATGATACTAAAAAAGAAAGCGGTTGTACCGTACCGTACAACAGGCGGTTTGGACACCGTCGGGATGCGCTGTCCCGACCACGCGGTCACACGCGCGATCATCGAACGCTCCGGCGTACCCGTCGCCGCGCCGAGCGCCAACACCTCGGGCCGCCCGTCCTGCACGAACGCGGAGGACGTGCGCGAGGATATGTGGGGCAAGATCGACGGCATTGTGGACGGCGGAGCCTGTCAGGTGGGCGTGGAATCGACCATCATCGACCTGACGGTCACGCCGCCGCAGCTCCTGCGCCCCGGCGGACTGCCGCTGGAGGACTTGCGCGAGGTGCTCGGCGAGGTGACGGTGGACAAAGCCGTCACGGAAAAGATGGCGGAGGGCGAAAAGCCCCGCGCGCCGGGTATGAAATACCGCCACTACGCGCCAAAAGCCCCCGTCACAGTCGTCACCGGCGCGGCGCGCGCGAGTGCACGGTATCTTCTCACGCACATCGGCGCAGGCGCGGGTGTGATCGTCTTTGACGAGTTTGCCGATCTTTTCCCGGGACATACCGTCCATACGCTCGGCGCCATGCGCGACAAGCGCACGCAGGCGCAAAATGTGTTCGACGCGCTGCGCACGTTCGACGGTACAAACGTGACGGAGATCTGGGCGCAGTGTCCCGATACCGACGGGCTGGGGCTTGCGATCGCCAACCGGCTTAAAAAGGCGGCGGGCTTCCACTGCATCGACGCACCTGACGACACCTTTGTCGTGGGCATCACGGGCGGCACCGGCGCGGGGAAAACGACGGTGCTCAAGGTTTTGGAGAAAAACGGTGCGCTCATTCTCGACTGCGACGCCGTGTATCACGAGATGCTGCGCTCCCACGAGGGACTGCGCGGCGCGATCTGCGCGGCGTTCGGCGACGTCTTCGACTTAGATGGTGCATTGAACCGGCAAAAACTGGGCAACCTTGTCTTTGGCGACGCCGGAAAGCTCCGTCAGCTCGATAGAATCATTTACGAGTATATGCCGCGCGAGCTTGCCCGCCGCATGGCGGAGAGCACGGCGCCGGTGATCGCGCTTGACGCGATCAAGCTCATCGAATCGGGGCTTTCCACCCTGTGCGACACGACGATCGCCGTCACCGCGCCGGAAAAGACGCGCGTTGCGCGCATCATGAAGCGCGACGGCATTTCGGAGGAATACGCCCTCTCGCGCATCCGCGCGCAGAGGGAAGACGCGTGGTTCGAGAAGAACTGCGACCACGTCATCATCAACGACTACCCAACGAGCGACGAGGCGAAGGAGAACATTCGCAAGCGGCTCAACATCATATTCATGCAGCTCAAGGAGGAAAAAAACCATGGCTAAGAAAAACGAACTTGCGGAGAAACTGCTCTACGCACCCAAAAACGGCTATGACCGTCTCACTGCCGCCGAGGAGGCGGCGATGAACGCCTATTGCGAGGACTACAAGAAGTTCCTCGACGGCGGCAAGACGGAACGCCTGTGTGTCGATTACTGCATCGAACTTGCCGAGGCGCGCGGCTTCAAGGCGTATAGCAAGGGCATGAAGCTCAAAGCGGGCGACAAGGTCTATTACAGCAACCGCGGCAAGGGCATTATGCTCGCCGTCATCGGCACGGAGGATTTGAGCCACGGTGCGAACATCGGCGCGGCGCACACGGACGCGCCCCGTCTCGACTTAAAGCCCCGCCCGCTCTATGAAGAGGCAGAGATGGCGTACCTCAAGACGCACCATTACGGCGGCATCCGCAAGTACCAGTGGGTGACCGTTCCGCTCGCGCTGCACGGCGTCGTGGTGCTCGCAAACGGCGAACGCATCAACCTCCACATCGGCGAAAGAGAAGACGAGCCGCAGTTCATCATCAACGACCTCCTGCCGCACCTCGGGCGTGAGCAGGGCAAAAAGCCGCTCAACGAAGCCATTCCGAGCGAGAGCCTCAACATTCTCGTCGGCTCGAAGCCGCTTTCCGATCAGGAGTGCAGTGACCGCTTCAAGCTCGGCGTCCTCAAGTATCTCAATGAGCAGTACGGCATCGTCGAGGAAGACCTCATCTCCGCGGAGCTTGAGATCGTTCCCTCCGGCAAGGCGCACGATACGGGCTTTGACCGCAGCTTCATCACCGCATACGGTCACGACGACCGCGTCTGCGCGTATGCCGAGCTTGCGGGTATCTTCGATGCGAAGAAGCCCAAAAAGACGGCGGTGTGCATCTTCGCCGACAAGGAGGAGATCGGCTCCGAGGGCGTTTCCGGTATGCAGTCGCAGGCGTTCGACAAGTTCATGGGCGATCTGTGCGAGGGGCAGGGTGTTTCCCTAAGCGAGTGCTACTCGAACTCCTTCTGCGTCAGCGCGGACGTGACGGCGGCGTACGATCCCAACTTCTCTGACGTCTACGACAAGCGCAACGCCGCGTTCATCAACTACGGCGTGGGCCTGTGCAAGTACACGGGCGCGGGTGGAAAATCCGGCGCGAGCGACGCTTCCGCCGAGGTCGTGGGCAAGCTGCGAAAGCTCTTGAACGACGGCGGCGTGTTCTGGCAAATGTCCGAGCTCGGCAAGACCGATGCGGGCGGCGGCGGCACGGTGGCGCAGTTCATGGCCAAGCGCAACATCGACACCATCGACGCGGGCGTGCCCGTCCTTTCGATGCACGCGCCGTTCGAGACGGTCGCCAAGCTCGATTGCTATATGACCTACAAGTGCATGAAAACGGTCTTTGAGAAGGCGTAAGAGGAAAATCAAAAATGCAGGGCATTTGCCCTGCATTTTTTTGCGCTTCGCGGCAAAAACTACCCGAAAAGGAGGTTTTGCCATGCGAAAGGAAAAGCAACCGACACAGGATCAGGAAAACGAATCAAACGGCTCGTGCGAACAGGGATCCGTTCAGCCGATCATCGACCTTGGTTCCACGACGATACGCAGTGAGCGGGGCACGATCCACTGCCTGACCATCGTCGGGCAGATCGAGGGACACGTGCTGCTGTCGAACACAACGAAAACGACCAAATACGAGCACATTCTGCCGCTGCTCGCAGCACTCGAGGAGAGCCGCGAGGTGGACGGCGTGCTGTTTTTACTCAACACCGTCGGCGGCGATGTGGAGGCGGGACTTGCCATCGCGGAGCTGATCGCGGGCATGACGAAGCCAACCGTTTCGCTCGTGCTCGGCGGGGGACACTCCATCGGCGTGCCGCTCGCCGTCGCGCCCAAGCGGACGCTCATCGCGCCCAGCGCGTCCATGACGATCCATCCCGTGCGCACGAGCGGCATGACGATCGCCGCGCCGCAGACGTATCACTACTTTGAGCGTCTGCAGGAGCGCATCACGCAGTTCGTCGTCAAGAACGCGCACATCACGGAAGACGGTTTTGTGGATCTGATGATGAACACGCGCGACATGGCGTCCGACATCGGCAGCGTCCTCTATGGCGAGGAGGCGGTGGAGTACGGCATCATCGACCGCGTGGGGAGCCTGTCCGACGCTTTTTCCTGCCTCTACGGCATGATCGAGGAGAACAAAAAGGAGAGGCAGAAGCAAAAAACATAAGAGTGCGTCGCCGCGCACTCTTTTTTTATGGATTTCTCGGAAAATCTGCGATTTTTGCTTGAAAAGAGAGGAGGTTTTTGTTATATTATATTAGTTAAAATTTGTGTTATTCTGCCCATCGGGCATCTTTCACCCCTTTTCGCAAGGAGGATACGGATTTGTACTTAAAGGCATTGGAAATTCAGGGCTTCAAGAGCTTTCCGGACAAGACGGTGCTCAACTTCGGCGAGGATATGACCGCCATCGTCGGCCCCAACGGCAGCGGCAAGTCCAACATTTCGGACGCGATCCGCTGGGTCATGGGCGAGCAGTCCAGTAAGTCCCTGCGCGGCAGCAAGATGGAGGACGTCATCTTCGGCGGCACGGAAAAGCGCAGTCAGATGGGCTTCGCGCAGGTGACGCTGGTGATCGACAACACCGAGCACATCTTCCCGAGCATGGATGAGGTTGAAGTCGCCGTCACGCGCCGCTACTACCGCTCCGGCGAGAGCGAATACTACATCAACAAGCAGAGCGTGCGCCTGCGCGACGTGAATGAGCTGTTCATGGACACCGGTATGGGGCGCGAGGGCTACTCCATCATCGGTCAGGGACGCATTGACGAGATATTGTCCGCCAAGAGCACCGACCGCCGCGAGATCTTCGAGGAGGCTGCGGGTATCTCCCGTTTCCGTCACCGCAAGGAGGAATCGGAGCGAAAGCTTGATAAGGCGGAGGAAAATCTCCTGCGCATCAATGACAAGATATCCGAGCTTGAGCTTCAGGCCGAGCCGCTCAGACAGCAGTCTGAGGTCGCAAAGAAATATCTCGTTTTCCGCGACGAGCTGCGCGGACTTGAGGTCTCTGTATGGGT
>JAZLIU010000165.1:0-2638 GCA_045617565.1 Oscillospiraceae bacterium | reverse complement strand
GCTCGTCGTCCACGACCACGCCGTCGATGATGTTCGTCTCGCCGATGAACTTGGCGACGAATTCGTTGACGGGCTTGCGATAGATTTCGGTCGGCGTGCCGACCTGCTGAATCTCGCCCGCGTTCATCACCACGATCTTGTCCGACATCGTCAGCGCCTCCTCCTGATCGTGCGTGACATAGATGAACGTGATGCCGACCTCCTCCTGGATAGACTTGAGCTCTTTCTGCATCTCCTTGCGCAGCTTCAGGTCGAGCGCGCCGAGCGGTTCGTCGAGAAGCAAAACGCTCGGTTCATTGACGAGCGCGCGGGCAATGGCGATGCGCTGCTGCTGACCGCCGGAAAGCTCGGTCACATTGTGATCGGCGTGATCCTCCAGATTGACAAGGCGCAGCATACGCATGACCTTTTGCTCAATGACGTCCTTCGGCTCTTTCTTGATGGTCAGTCCGAATGCGATGTTATCAAAGACATTCATATGGGGGAAGAGCGCATACTTCTGAAACACGGTGTTGATCTCGCGCTTATATGGCGGGACATTGACGATGTCCTCGCCGTCGAAGAGCACCCTGCCCTCTGTCGGCTGCAAAAAGCCGCCGAGAATGCGCAAAAGCGTCGTCTTGCCGCAGCCGGAGGGGCCGAGCAGCGTGACGAATTCGTTTTCATAGATGTCAAGCGAAACGCCCTTTAGGATGACGTGCCCTTCCTGAAAGCTCTTGACGATATTCTTAAACTGAATGAGTTTTTTCTTTTCTTCAGCCATTTCCGATATCCTCACTTTTTAAGAATTAAAACAGCGGGGGAGTGGACACCCACAGCACGTGGGCGGTGGTCTTTTTCTCGTTTTTGAGCGTGTGGAACGTCTTGCCGTGGAGGTAGAACGTCTCGCCCTTACGCAAAATGCTGCGCTTGCCGTCGCAGGTGAGTACCACCGTGCCGTCGACAACATAGCCGAATTCCTCACCGCTGTGCGGCTCGACGGTGAACGATTCGCCGCCGGAGGGTAACTCCAGCAGGATCGGCTCCATCTGATTTTTCTGCGTGTTCGGCACGATCCAGTTGACCGTGCAGCTCTCGCGCTCGTCGACAAAGAAATCGCCGCTGCGGAAAATGAACTGATCGTCCCGGTTTTCCTTGAAGAACTCGGCAAGGTTGGTGCCGAGCGCCTCTAAAATGTCATCGAGCGAGTCGATGGACGGGGAGGTCAGATTGCGCTCCAACTGGGACAGAAACCCCTTCGTCAGCTCGCTGCGGCTGGCAAGCTCCTCCAGAGTCAGTCCCTTCTGCGTTCGCAGGGCTTTGATCTTACTGCCGATATCCATAGACATAAGAATAACCTCCCGAAAGGTTCAATATAATAAACTTTTTGTTTTCCAAAATAAACTGATGCTATTATATACAATGAGTTTCAAAATGCAATACCTTTGTTAAACTTTTTGTTTCATAAATCGAACTTTTTTCAGAAAAAACAAGCCCGCGGGAAGTTTTTCCCGCGGGCTTGTCAGTTTTGTATAGGAAATACGGCTTTATCCGAAATATTTCTTCTGGAACGGCACCTCATCCACCATGAATTCTTTGCCGCGCAGGTACTCCAAAATCCCGCTATCCGTGGGAAAGTCGAAGCGCAGGCGGTAGGAGTAGAGCGCCTGATGCGTCTCGCCGTATTTGCGGTTGAGAGCACCGTTTCCGTACTTGCCATCGCCGAGCAGGGGGTGGCCGAGATCGGCGAATGAAGCTCTTATTTGGTGTGTGCGTCCCGTGAGCAGCTCGACCTCGAGCAGCGACAGCTCGCCGCGCGTCTGCACGGTTTCGTAGAGCGTGATCGCGCTGCGTCCCTCGGGGATGGGGTGGTGGTAGACGCGCACGGTGTTGCTCACTTCGTCCTTTCGCAGGAAGCATTCGATGCGGCCTTTCGGCGGCTCGATGCGCCCGAGCGCGATGCAGAGGTAGTACTTGGCGATCTCGCGGTCGCGGATCTTGTCATTCAGGATGCGCAGCGCCTCGGCGTTTTTCGCGGCGATGACAATGCCGCCAGTGTTGCGGTCAATGCGGTTGCACAGCGCCGGTGTAAAGGCGTTTTCCCTGCGCGGATTCCACTCGCGCTTCTGATACAGGTACGCGAGCATATGGTTCACCAGCGTATTGACTTTCTCACCCTCGTCGGCGTGCACGACCTGTCCCACGGGTTTGTCGAGCAGTAGAATGTTTTCGTCCTCGTAGACGATGTGCAGCTTGGGTGTCACGATGGTGAGATAGACGTTCTCCTCGCTCGGAACCTCAAAAAACTCGTCGTTGATGTAGCATTGGAGTACGTCGCCCTCGCAGAGCTTCTGATCGCGCTGCGCGCGCACACCGTTGCACTTGATGCGCTTGAGGCGGATGTACTTCTGCGCCAGTGACGCCGGCAGCAGGGGAATGGCCTTGCCGAGAAAGCGGTCGAGCCGCTGACCCGCGTCGTTTTTGCCGATCTTAAATTCGCGCATCGTACCGCCTCCTTTGAAAAAGTAGCTTTATTGTACGATACTGCGCCGGAAAAGTAAAGAAGAAAGGCGGCTTTTTTACAAAGCCGCCTTTCGGAGTATTGCTCTATTCCAGTTCAAACGCGCCGGTGTAGAGCTGATAGTAGGTGCCCTTTTCG
>JAZLIU010000164.1:0-2665 GCA_045617565.1 Oscillospiraceae bacterium | reverse complement strand
CGGAGAAAGCAAAAGTGCTTGTCGCCGTCTCCGGCGGCATGGACTCGATGTGTCTGCTGCACGTTCTCACATCGCAGGGCATTTTCCTTGCGGCGGCGCACTTTAACCATCAGCTCCGCGGCGCGGAAGCCGACGCGGACGAGCGATTCGTGCGTGACTGGTGCGAAGAAAACGGCATTGCGTTTTATGCCGGACGCGCCGACGTTACTGCGCTCGCCGTAGGAAACGGCTGGACGGTCGAGGAGGCAGGACGCTGCGCACGCTACGATTTTTTGGAGCGCACGGCGGGGAAGTACGGCTTTGACCGCATCGCCACCGCGCACCACGCGCAGGACAATGCCGAGACGCTTTTATTCAACCTTCTGCGCGGCGCGGGACCCGGGGGACTCGGCGGCATCGCGCCCGTGCGGGGGAAGCTCATCCGCCCGATGCTCACGGTGACGCGGGATGAGGTCGAGCAGTATGGGAAGAAACACGCCGTGCCGTACCGGACGGACAGCACGAACGCGGACTTGTCTTACACGAGAAATTACCTGCGCCACGAGGTGCTGCCGCTGCTGCAAGATGTCAACGCCGCAGCAGTAGAGCATCTGTCAAACACGGCGCTGCTCATGCGCGAGGAGGACGCCTACCTCGATGCGCTCTCGCGGGAACACCTGCGGGAGATGCAGCAAACGGACAGCACCGTTTCGCTCCCCTGCGCGGCGGTGCAGAATGCGCCGCAGGCGCTCCGCGCGCGGATGATGCGCCTGATGCTCGATGCGCTGCGTGTCGGAAAAAAGGACTTCGCCGCCGCGCATATCGACGATCTGGTGACGCTCTCTTTGGGAACGGGAAATGCACAGCTCGACCTGCCGCACGGTGTTCGTGCCGCACGGAGAAACGGCGTGCTGACGCTGACGGTCGAAAATCGGCAAACGCCGCGACCGCGGATGCTTTCCGTGGGAGAGCGCGTCACATGGGGCGCGTATGAGATCGCCGTGCATCGTACGGAAGAGGGCGGGATGTTTTGCCTGCGGTTTGATGCTTCACGCGACGCACTCAGCGTGAGCGCATGGAATCCCCGCGAGTATCTGACGCTGCCGGAGAAAACGCGGCGCAGTCTTAAACGGCTTTTCACCGAGGCGGGCATTCCGCCCGCGCAGCGCGACGTAACGCCGGTCATCCGCGTGAACGGACGCGCCGCGGCAGTGTACGGCATCGGAACCGATCAGGCGTTCTTACCCTCAGCCGGCGAGGACGCGGTCACAATCGAGATTACAAAAAGAATATAACTAATAAATAGAAAAAGCGAGGGAAACACTATGGTTAAGAGCAACATGGAACAGGATATTCTGAAGGTGTTGTACTCGGAGGAACAGATCAAAGCGCGTGTTGCCGAGATCGGCGATGCGCTCTATGAGGAGTTTCGGGACAGAAATCCGCTGTTCCTCGGTGTCCTCAAGGGCAGCTTCGTGTTCATGTCGGACATCGTGCGCGCCTGCCAGATCAAAAGTGACATCGAATTCATCGCGGTGTCCTCTTATCAGAACGGGACGACGTCCTCCGGCGTCGTGCAGATCACGCACGATCTGCAGCAGGACATCACCGGCCGTGAGATCATCGTCATCGAGGATATTCTCGATAGCGGCAACACGCTCTTCTTCCTCAAGAACTACTTCCTCACCAAAGGCGCAAAGAGCGTGACGATCGTGACGCTGCTCGACAAGCCCTCGCGCCGCACCAAACCCATCACGGCGGACTATGCCGGCTTTGAAGTGCCGGATGAGTTTGTCGTCGGCTACGGTCTGGACTACGCGCAGCAGTACCGCAACCTGCCGTACATCGGTGTGCTCAAGCCGGAAGTCTATTCCAAGTAACGGACTCATAAATTTTCCAAAAAGGGGCGGCTTGCCCCTTTTTGTTCCTCAAAGGAGGGATACCATTGACACAGCAGACCAAACGCCCGAGTTTTCTCCCGTATCTTCTGATCCTGCTGCTGCTTTTCGTCGCGTACGGGCATTTTTTCAAACCCGCCGAAGCGGAGCCGTCCTACGCCGAGATCCGGGCGCTTTTTGAGCAGGAAAAGGTGAAGTCGTTCACCATTTCCGACACCACACTTACCCTTACGCTGCGCGAGGAAGTGAGCGGTAAGACCACCGTAAAAAAAGACCTTTATGACTTTGCCCTGTTTCGTGAGGACTTGGGCGAGCTGGTCGAGCGGCAGGCGGCGGCGGGCATCCTCGAGGACTATGACTACGGCGCCGACCATTCGCCGAACTATTTTGCGACGTTCCTGCCGTATGTGATCGCGATCCTCGGTATGTTTGCCATCTGGTACTTCATCTCCGCGCGCACGGTGGGCGGCGGCGACAAGATGGCAAAGTTCGGCAATGCACCGTTCCGCTCCGCGAAGGACAGCAAACGTCCCCAGACCTTTGCCGACGTCGCCGGTGCGGACGAGGAGAAGGAGGAGCTTGCCGAGATCGTCGATTTCCTCCGCGATCCGCAGAAGTATATCGACCTCGGCGCACGCATCCCCAAGGGCGTGCTGCTCGTCGGCCCTCCGGGCACGGGCAAGACGCTGCTGGCGAAAGCCGTCGCGGGCGAGGCCAATGTGGAGTTCCTCTCCATTTCCGGCTCGGACTTCGTGGAGCTGTATGTCGGCGTCGGCGCGGGGCGCGTG
>JAZLIU010000163.1:0-2941 GCA_045617565.1 Oscillospiraceae bacterium | reverse complement strand
TTCCTCCTTTTGCTCCACGATGGTCACGTGCGCGCCGGTGCTCTCAAGCGCCCAGGCGAGGTAGAGAGAGGTGCGCCCGCCGCCGAGGATGGACACGCGGCGCATCGGCGCGACGCTGCGCCCCATGCCGCGCAGCAAACGCAGCGTCTCGGTGGGGGTGCCGATGGCGTAGGCGCGGTCGCCAACCTGCGGAATGAAGTTGCCGTTGGGGATGATGACCTCGTCACCGCGGCTGACGGCGCAAAGCAGCATATCGTTGGGGTTTCGGCGGTTGTACTCGAGTAGCGTCTTGCCGGCGAGCCCGTCGCCCTCCTCAACCTGGAAACCGATCAGTTCGACGAGACCACGGGCAAAGCTCTCCACACTGAACGCGGCGGGGACGCGCAGAATGCGCGCGATCTCCTGCGCGCTGGCATATTCAGGGTTGATGATCATATTGAGACCCACCTCGCGGCGGAGGATGGGGGCGTCGCGGAAGTATTCGGGGTTGCGTACACGGGCGACGGTGTGCTTGGCGCCGAGCTTTTTCGCCATCAGGCAGCAGATGAGGTTCGCCTCGTCATTTTCCGAAACGGCGATCACAAGGTCGGCCTCGCGCACGCCCGCGTGCAGCAGTACGCTCACGCTCGCGCCGTTGCCCTCGACACACATCACGTCGAGCGAGCTGTCGGCGCGGGAGAGGACTTCGGGATTTTTGTCCACCAGCGTGAGATCGTGATCCTCGTTTGTCATCTGTTCGGCAATGGCAAAGCCCACTTTACCAATGCCCACGATAATAATTTTCATGGTTTTTCTCCTAAGATTTTTCTTTCAGTTCCAGTAGTACGCTGTTGAATTCCGCGCCCATGATGAGTATGACGGATGCCAGATACAGCCACAGCAGCAGCACGATGATCGCGCCGATCGAACCGTAGATCACGTTGTAGCGCGCGGCGGACTCAACGTAGAGGGAGAAGAGCAGCGAGAGCGCCACCCATGTCACGAGCGACAAAAGTGCGCCCGGCCAGATGCGATTGATGCGCCCCTTTTCCTGCGCGAGACCGTAGAGAAACGCGATAACGAAAAACAGCACCGCGCCGAGCAGCACGAAACGAAGATCGACCCACAGCGAAAGCAGTGCCTCTGCCTGCGGGACGTAGCGCGAAACAAAGGCGAGGAAGCGCTCGCCGAGCACGGCGGCAGCGGCGGAGAGGACGAGGACGAAAATGAAGCTCACCGTGTAGAGCAGGAGCTTACATTGGTAGCGCAGAAAATGCGTCGGCTTGCCCATGCCGTATGCCTTGCGCACGGAGAGCATCAGCGCGTTCGCCGCACGGTAGGGAAAATAGACGGAAAAAACGAGCGAGAAGATCATCAGCGTCCGGCTCGACGCGGCGGAAACGTAGGAAAGATACTGCCGGATAAGCGCAACGACATCGGCGGGTATGATGGTATTGAGCTGCGTGAGGACCCGGTCAATGTCGAGCTGCATCATGCCAACGAGGTTACTTAAAAAGATCAAAAGTGGGAAAAGCGCAAAGAGCAGATAGTAGGTCAGCGCCGCGCTGTCGCGCCCGACGTGATGGTCGAAGTAACGGCGCAGCAGAAGCGAGCAGCCTTTGGCAAAGCGGTGACGGTCAAGATAGCGTTCCAAGCCGCGCCCTCCTTTGAAAAATCAGTTTACATAGTATAGCATGGCGAACAGAGGAAAAAAAGCAGAATTTGTGAACGATTGGGAAAAAACGCAAAAAAGAAGCGGGAGAATGCCAAGAAAAGGTGTTGACAAGTGCGGAAAAAGTGAATAGTATAAAGGCGAACTGAAAAAGTCCGGTAGGTAAGGCTACCACAAGGATATGGACTGCTGCCGCGGAGTAGTGGAGACACTATGAGAGGGTTTGAACAGGTCGCATCGAAACCAAGGTGTGATCTAACGCAGTTTCACCGCCTTGCGGAGCTAAAGCTTGTAACGGTTGGGGGAATTGCGGGGAATCGCAATTTTTGACAGATTTGTTCTCACAGCCGCCTTGCCGGATGTGGGAATTTTTATTTAGTCTTTCGGGAAAGGAGGAGCCGGGGATATGATCGATTTTGAAGACCGCCGCGACGAATTGCTTGCGCGCATTGAGGAGATGACCGAGCGAAAACAGTATGCCACGTTGCGCGAAGAGCTCGTTGATCTGGAGCCTGCGGACATCGCATCGCTCTTTGAAGACATCAGCGAGGAAAGCGTGCCGCTGCTGTTCCGGCTTCTTCCCAAGGAGCCGGCGGCGGAGGTGTTCGTCGAGCTTGAGCCCGACGCGCAGGAGATGCTCATTCGCGGCTTTTCCAACACAGAGCTCAAAGAAGTGCTTGACGAGCTGTACCTCGACGATGCGGTCGACATCGTGGAGGAGATGCCCGCGAACGTCGTTAAGCGCATTTTGAAGCACGCCGACCCCGATACGCGCAAGAGCATCAACGAAATACTGAAGTACCCCGAGGACTCTGCCGGCTCGCTGATGACGACCGAGTTTCTCGACTTGAAGCGCACCATGACGATGGAGGACGCGTTCAAGCGCATCCGCCGCCAGGGTGAGGACATGGAGACGATCAACGTCTGCTATGTCCGCGATGAGCAGCGGCATTTGCTCGGCATCGTGTCCATCCGCACGCTCCTGCTTGCCGACGAGGACGCCACGGTCGAGGAGGTCATGGACCCCAACGTCGTGTCCGTCAACACGCTCGACGACAAGGAAGAGGTCGCGCAGATGTTCTCCAAGTACGACTTCATCGCCATGCCCGTCGTCGATAAGGAAACCCGTCTTGTCGGTATTATCACCGTTGACGATGCCATCGATGTCATGGAAGAAGAGGCTACGGAGGACTTTGAAAAGATGGCAGCTATGCTGCCGAGCGATAAGCCCTACCTGAAAACCGGCGTGCTGGAAACATGGAAGGCACGCATCCCATGGCTGCTGATCTT
>JAZLIU010000162.1:0-10445 GCA_045617565.1 Oscillospiraceae bacterium | reverse complement strand
ATTAATTACTGCTTTTGTATTGTGTACCACACCTATTGCTTTTGCTGATGCGGAGCAGAACTCAACCGTATCAAGGCAGCTTGCGGTCAACGGAAACAAAATTGTTTACGCCGATGATATGCAAACACCTGTACGTCTTGCGGGTATTAACATTCCGAGCCTTGAATGGGGTGATAAAGGTGAGCATATTTTTGAGTCGCTTACAGAGGGCTGTGACGGCTGGAATGCCAATCTTGTGCGTTTGCCTCTGTCGCCGTCAAGAACAACTATTGCTGCCCCACGGTGGACGATTCCGGCGTGATCGAAATTCACGACGGGCGCCACCCTGTCGTCGAGCGCGTACTCAAGGACAGCCTCTTTGTCCCGAACGACACCTACATGGGCGAAAAAGAAAACCGCGTCGCCATCATCACGGGGCCGAACATGGCGGGCAAATCCACCTATATGCGCCAGGTTGCGCTCATCACGCTCATGGCGCAGATCGGCTCGTTCGTCCCGGCAAAGTCCGCGCACATCGGCGTGGTCGACCGCATTTTTACCCGCATCGGCGCAAGCGACGATCTCGCCGGCGGGCAGTCGACCTTCATGGTGGAGATGAACGAGGTATCGGACATTTTGCGTCAGGCGACGCCCCGCTCGCTGCTCATTTTGGACGAGATCGGCCGCGGCACCTGTACCTTTGACGGCATGAGCATCGCGCGCGCCGTGCTGGAATTCTGCGCCGAGCGCAAAAAGCTCGGGGCGAAGACGCTCTTCGCCACGCACTACCACGAGCTCACCGAGCTGGAGGACACGCTCTCCGGCGTCAAGAACTACAACATCTCCATCAAAAAGCGCGGCGAAGAGCTCATTTTCCTGCGTAAGATCATCCCCGGCGGCGCCGACCGCAGCTACGGCATCGAGGTCGCCAAGCTCGCGGGACTGCCCAAAGAGGTCGTCTCCCGCGCGAACGCGATCTTGAAAGAACTCGAAGCCGGCGGCGCGTATCAGGTCAAGCCCCGCGCACAGGACGAGCAGGTGAGCCTTTCCGCCATCGGCGAAGCCGAGGCGCTCGATGCGCTGCGCCGCGCCCAGCCGGACACGATGTCCCCCATCGAAGCGATGCAGCTTTTGTATGAGCTGAAGCAAAAGCTGCAATAATTCCCACACAGAAAAGAGGTGCGTTCCATGGCAAAGAAAAAAGCCGGATATATGACACAGACCGAGCGCGTCGCCGGCACGATCTTTTTTGTCGTCTACCTGCTCGTGCTGCCGCTGCTGTCGGACAAGCTGTTCGCGCTCCTTGAAGTCCTGCTCGACACGACGATCAGCGAATCGCTGCGCAACATTCTCTTCTACTACACGCTCTTTGCCGTGACCGTGCTGCTGTTCCACCGCTTCCTCGCGCACACCAGTTCGCGCTTTCTCGATAACCTCAACCGCTCGCTCACGACGCTTGCCATCGGGCTTCTGGTGTTCTACGGCGCGAACGAGCTTCTCTATCGCGTCTTTAACGTCCTCTTTGACAGCCACACCAACTTGAACGACATGACCATCGCGGCGTCGGTCTCCTCCGCGCCGCGCATGACGGCGCTGATCGTCATTTTTCTCGCGCCGTTCGTGGAAGAAGTCCTGTTCCGCGGGCTTGTGTTCGGGTGTCTGCGCGAGCACAGCCGCGCCGTGGCGTACGCCGCGTCGTGCCTGCTGTTCGCCTTTCTCCATGTGTGGACGTTTGCGCTCTCGGGGGGCGGCATCGGCTATCTCACGCTGATGATCCAGTACCTTGTCCCCGGGCTCATTTTCGCGTGGGCGTTCGACCACTCCGGCACGCTCTGGACGTCGATCTTGCTCCACGCAAGCGTAAACGCCCTGTCCCTGTGGACGATCCTTTCGTAAGGAGGAATACCATGCCTCACATTCAGCAATTATCCGCCCACGTCGCCGACCTCATCGCCGCCGGCGAAGTGGTCGAGCGTCCGGCAAGCGTCGTCAAGGAGCTGCTCGAGAACGCCATCGACGCAGGCGCGACGGCAGTCACCGTCGAAATGAAAAACGGCGGCATGACGTATCTTCGCGTCAGCGACGACGGCTGCGGCATTTCTCCCGACGAGCTGCCCACAGCATTTCTGCGCCACGCGACGAGTAAGCTCCGCACCGCCGAGGATCTAACCGCCATCGGCACGCTCGGCTTTCGCGGCGAGGCGCTCGCCGCCATCGCCGCCGTCTCGCGGCTCGACATTTTCTCCCGCCCGCGCGGCGCGCAGAGCGGCGCAACGCTCCATTTAGAGGGCGGCGTGCCCGCTGCGGTAGCGGACGCGGGTTGCCCCGAGGGAACGAGCGTCATCGTGCGCGACCTCTTTTACAATACGCCCGCGCGCCTCAAATTCATGAAGCGCGACAGCGCGGAGGCGACCGCCATCGCCGGCCTCGTCGCTCACCTCGCGCTCTCGCACCCGAATATCTCCTTTAAGCTCATTAAGGACAGCGCGGAGGCGCTCCACACCCCCGGCGACGGTGCGCTCAAGTCCGCGATCTACGCCGCGTTGGGGCGCGAATTCGCCCTCAATCTTGTCGAGGTCAAATGCTCCGACGGCGATTTAAGCGCCCACGGTTTTATCACGCACCCGCTTGCGCTGCGCGGCACGCGGGGAATGCAGACGTTTTTCGTCAATGGGCGCTTTGTCAAGTCCCAGCTTCTCACCACGGCGCTCGAGCAGGCGTATGAAAACCGCATCATGAAGAGCAAATTCCCCGGCTGCGTGCTGTTCGTCGACGTGCCGTGCGACACGGTGGACGTGAACGTGCATCCGGCGAAAACCGTCGTCAAATTCTTAAACGAAAAGGTCATTTTCGACCTCGTCTACCACGGCGCGATGGCGGCGCTCGACGGGCGCGAAGCGCCAAAGCCCACGGCAAAGCCCGCGCAGCAGGTGGTCAACCCCCGCACGGATTTCTTCACCACGATGACCGCCGAGCAGTACCGCGCACAGGCTGCGCCGAAAGCGGACAAGCCTACCGCGCCGCAGCCGTTCAAAACAAGCGTCCCGCCGGTCAACAGCGAGCTTTCCGGCATCCGCACGCTCTCGGACTTCACGCGGCAAACCGATACGCCGAAAAACACCACTTACGAGATGTTTACCGCACCTAAAATGCCGGCGGCTTCCGCGTCTAAACCTGCATACACTCCCTCACCCGCGCCGAAAGCGCCCGCCGAACCCGTCGCCGAGCCGGAGCAGCTCACGCTCGCGCCGGAGGCAGTCGCGCCGTGGCGCATCGCGGGCGAGGTGCTGGACACCTACATCGTCTGCGAGGACGCGGACAAGAACGTCTGGCTCATCGACAAGCACGCCGCGCATGAGCGCATCAACTTCGACCGTCTCAAGGCGAACGCCGAGCCCATCATGCCGCAGACGCTGCTCGCGCCCATCACGGCGGACTTCCCCGCCGCGGAGTACACGGCGCTTTGCGAGCAGTTCGACCTTTTGAAAGAGTTCGGCTTCACCTGCGAGGAATTCGGCGGCGGCAGCATCCTCATCCGCGAGATCCCCGCCGATATCGACGCCGCCGACGCCGCGAGCGCACTCGAGGAACTCGCGGGCAAGCTGGTGAGCGCGCACGGTGCCGACCCGGCAAGCGCACGCGACGCACTGCTGCACACGATCGCCTGCAAGTCCGCCATCAAGGGCGGCTGGAAAACGAGCGAACAGGAAAAACGCGCACTCGTCGATAAGGTGCAGTCCGGCGAGGTGCAGTTCTGCCCGCACGGACGGCCTGTGAAGGTCAAGCTCACTAAGTACCAGTTGGAAAAAATGTTTGGCCGCGCGTAAGCGCAAAATAAAGGAGTATTTCCATGAAATCCAAAAAAGAAAAACGTTTTGTCCATATCTCCCGCGAAGGCAGCGGCTTTAGCGTGCAGAAAGACATTTTCGTTGACCGCGAGACCGGCGTACATTATCTGCTCATCCACTCCGGCTACGGCATCGCCGTCACGCCGCTGCTGGGTGCCGACGGTACGCCCGTCGTGCACAAGACCTTTGATTATGACGAATAACCGCGTTGTCTGCGTCGTCGGGCCCACGGGCTGCGGCAAGACGAAGATGGGCGTGCTGCTCGCACAAAAATGCAGCGGCGAGGTCGTCTCCTGCGACTCCATGCAGCTCTACCGCGGCATGGTCATCGGCACCGCCGCGCCCACGCCGGACGAAACGGAGGGCATACCGCACCACATGGTCGGCGTGATCGACCCGCGCGAGGACTACTCCGTCGCCTGCTACGCACGCGACGCGGCAAAGTGCGTGGACGACATTTTGTCGCGCGAAAAACTGCCGATCCTCGTCGGCGGAACGGGACTGTATCTCGACGCGCTGCTGCGCGGCACCGATTTTGCAGATGGTCAGCGCAGCGGTGAGTGGCGCAAAAAACTGGAGGTGCGCATGGAAGTTGAGGGCGCGGACGCTTTACTTTCCGAACTCGCTGCCGTCGATCCCGACAGTGCCGCAAAGCTCTCTCCCGCCGACCACAAGCGCATCATCCGCGCGCTGGAGATGTACTATGAGACCGGCAAAACGAAAACGCAGCACGATCTCGAAACCCAGCACGTCCCCCTGCGCTACGAGCCCGTCTACCTCGGTTTCGCCTACGAGGATCGCGAGGAGATGAAGCGCATCATCGACCTTCGCGCGGACGCGATGGTAGAAGCCGGACTGTTTGAAGAAGTCCGCGCGCTTCTCGACACCGGCGTGCCGCGCACGTCCACGGCGTTCGCCGCCATCGGCTACAAGGAGGCGCTCGCGTATCTGGACGGAAACGCGACGCGCGAGGACGCCATCGCGGAGATCAAGCTCCGCTCGCGCCAGTACGCCAAGCGCCAGCTCACCTGGCTACGGCGCAATAGCGCGATAAATTGGTACTATTGGAAAAAAACGCGCGATTTCCAATCCGCTCTCGCTTTTTCGACACAAATTCTCACGGACAATGGCGTATGCTGACTTTCGACCGGAGGTGCCCTCCGGATAAAAAGAAAGGAAGTTTACACCATGAAAAAAATCGCAAATTTACAGGACCTTTTCCTTCTCGGCGCGCGCCGCGCCCGCACACCGCTGACTGTTTTCCTCGTCAACGGCTTTCAAATGCGCGGCACCGTCACGGGGTATGACAGCTTTATCGTCATGCTCGAGAGTGACGGCAAGCAGCAGATGATCTACAAGCACGCGATCTCCACGATCGTGCCGCTGAATGGCATCGATCTGCGCGACGCGCCGGAGGAGGAATAAGCGTCCTCACCACCGAGGTCACTATGAAAAACACGTCTCTGCCCACAAAACTCATCATGCTCCTCTTCTTCGCCGCCGTGGCGGCGTACTTTGTCGTGCAGGGAATGCGCTATTTCGTCAACCCCACGACCACGACGCTGACCTACCGCTACCGCACGGAGGAGTCCATCCCCCTGCGCGGCTATGTGGTGCGCGACGAAGCGGTCATCGACAGCAGCGAAACGCTTCTGGAGCTGACGCACGCAGAGGGGGAACGTGTTGCTGCAGGCAGCTCGATCGCCACCGCTTACCGCTCCGAGGACGCGCTCGCGCAAGCACAGGAGCTGCAGATAATGACGCAGCAGCTTGAACAGCTCAAGTACGCGCAGAGCGCCGCAAGCGACGCGACCGCCGCGCTCAAGCTCGATGGCGACATTCGCGACGACATCGTCGCGCTGCGCGCCGCGCTCGCCTACGGCAGCTACGCCGATCCGCTCGGCAGCGAGCTGAAAACGACCGTCCTCAAGCGTGCCTACGCCTATCGCGGCGCCGACGATCTTTCTGAGCGTGTGAAAGAGCTTTCCGCCGCCGTCAGCGCGGCCTCTGCCTCCCTGCGCGGCACGAGCAGCACGATCAAAGCGCCCTTTGCCGGGACCTACAGCGCTGCGGTCGACGGCTATGAGAGCGTACTCACGCCGGAGCTTCTTGAAGAACTCACACCGTCCGGTTTTGACGCGATTTCTCCCGCCGCGGTGAGCTCCGCCGTCGGCAAGATCATCGAGAGCGACGAATGGCACTTCGTGACGGTGCTTTCCGAGCAGGACGCCGCACGGCTGAAGAAAAACCAGTCGCTCACATTGCGCATGGCGTCCGGCGTCAGCTTCGATCTGCCCGTAACGGTCGAACGCATCGGAAAAGCAGAGAGCGGTCGCTGCGTACTTGTACTCACCAGCAAGGACTATCTGTCCTATCTCACGCTCCTGCGCGAGCAGAATGCCGAGCTGATCCTGCGCACCTACGAGGGGCTGCGCATTCCGAAAAACGCCCTGCGCGTCGGCGAGGACGGCAAGAGCGGCGTCTACTGTCTGGTGGGGCTGACCGCCTATTTTAAACCCGTGAACATTCTCTATCAGGGGACGGACTTCTGCCTGGTCGAACCGGGCGAAGCCACCGGAGAAACGGACAATCAGGTGCTGCTCTACACGCTGCGCGCCGGTGATGAGGTCATCATCTCCGCGAACGACCTCTATAACGGCAAGGTCATCAATTAAGTAAGCAGAAAAGAGAACGGAAAGAAGTGTTTTTCATGTCCATCGCAGAAAATATCGCGCTGGTGCGCGCCAATATTGCCAGCGCCGCCGCCGAAGTCGGCAGAAGCGCCGACGAGATCACCCTTGTGGGGGCGAGCAAGATGAACGATGCCGCCGCCTGCCGCGAAGCCATCGCCGCGGGCATCGACGCGCTGGGCGAAAATCGCGTGCAGGAGATGACGCAAAAGCTCTCAGAGCACGCCTACGACGGTGCGCCGCTGCACTTCATCGGTCATTTGCAGCGCAATAAGGTCAAAATGGTCGTGGGCAAGGTCGCGCTCATCGAGTCCGTCGGCTCAACCGAGCTGCTCTCGCTCATCGACGCACAGGCGGACAAGCTCGCCATCGTACAGGACATTCTGCTGGAGGTCAACATCGGCGATGAGGACGCCAAAAGCGGCTTTGCCGCATCCGACCTGCCCGCCGCTGCGCAAGCGGCGAGATCCCTCCCGCATATTCGCGTGCGGGGACTGATGTGCATACCACCGGTAGCGGAGGGTGAGCACGGCAGCATACCATATTTTGAAAAAGTTCATGCGCTTTTTGTTGACATCAACGAAAAATTGTATGATAATAGACTTGATATATTATCTATGGGAATGAGCGGCGATTATGAGGATGCCGTCCGCACGGGCGCCACGATGGTGCGCGTCGGCACCGCGATCTTCGGACACCGCGACTATACGATCTAACGATCAGAAAAGGGGAATTTGCTATGGGTATTTTAGATGATTTCAAAAAGTGGGCGCACCCTTACGAAGACGAAGACGAAGAATATGAGGACGATTTCCCCGACCTGAAGGATCACGGCGACACCGGTGCCTTTGCTGACCGTGCCCGTGGCAGCGAGCGCAGAGCGGAGGAACGCCGCAACAAGGTCGTCAACATCAATGCCACCACGCAGCTCAAGGTCGTGCTCGTCAAGCCCGAGCGCTTTGAAAACGCCTCCGAGATCGCTGACCATCTCAAGGAAAAGCGCACGGTCGTCATCAATCTCGAGTCCACCAATAAGGATATTGCCCGCCGCCTGATCGACTTCCTTTCCGGCGTCGCCTATGCCGGCGAGGGCAAGATCAAGAAGGTCGCCGCCAACACCTACATCATCACGCCCTACCATGTTGACATCATGGGCGATCTCATTGACGAGCTGGAAAACAACGGTCTGTACTTTTAATTAACATCTGACGATACGGAGGGATCAGGTTATGCTTACACCGCAGGAGGTCTCCAGCCGCGCCTTTTCCAAGGCGGCGTTCGGCGGCTACAACATGGCGATGGTCGATGAGTTCCTCGACGAACTGACCGACGATTATACCGCGCTTTATAAGGAAAACGCCGCGCTCAAGGCCAAGATGAAGGTCCTGGTCGACAAGGTGGAGGAGTACCGCGCGACGGAGGACTCCATGCGCGCAGCGCTCCTCTCCGCGCAGAAGATGGCAAGCACCATGGTCGAGGAGGCGGAGACCAAGAAGGCCTCGCTCCTCGCAAACGCCGAGGCGGAGGCCCGCACCAAGCTCGGTTCGATCCGGGAGGAGCTGCTGTTCGAGCAGAAGCGCCTCAACAACGCCAAGGCCGCCATGAGCGACTTTATGAACCGCTCCCGCGCGGTCTGCGAATCGCAGCTCAAGCTTTTAGAGCAGCTTCCCGACCTGACGCCGGAGAACCTCGATACGCCCGCGGCAGAGGAAAAGGAAGCCGCGGAGCTGGCGGGCATCACCGCCATCGGCGAAAAGATCCTCTCCGAATTTGAGCCGAAGAGCGAAGAATCGGAAGAGGACGTCGGCGTGCAGCAGGATCTCCTCGAGCCGGACGACAATCCCTTTGTGGAGACTGCCACCCGCGCCATCGATCTGTCCGAGCTGAAGTTCGGCCGCAACTATAAGGCAGAAGAATAATACAAAGGAAGTGCCGCAAGGCACTTCCTTTGACTAAACGGAGTTACGATATGAAAAAGCCCATCGTCGCATTCCTTTATGATTTTGACAAAACGCTCTGCACCACCGATATGCAGGACTATGCCTTCATCCCCTCGCTGGGCTACACGCCGAAAGAGTTCTGGGGCATCGCCAACAGCTTCGGCTACAAAAACCGCATGGACGGTCTGCTCGCCTATATGTATACGATGATCGACGAGTGCCGCAAAAAGGGCATCCGCCTCGACCGCGAGTACCTCGTTTCCTGCGGTCACGCCATCGAGCTGTTCCCCGGCGTGAAGGACTGGTTCAAGCGCATCAACGCCTTCGGCGAATCGCAGGGTGTGCAGGTCGAGCATTATGTGCTCTCCTCCGGCCTCAAGGAGATCATCGAGGGCAGCGGCATCAGCCACGAATTCAAGGAAGTTTACGCCTGCGAGTTCCTCTATGGCGAGGACGGCCTCGCCTCCTGGCCGAAGCTCGACGTCAACTTTACCAACAAAACGCAGTTCGTCTACCGCATCAACAAGGGCGTGCTGGACATCGCCAACGACAAGGACCCCAACGCCTCCATGCCGGATGATTCCAAGCGCATTCCGTTCGTGAACATGATCTACGTCGGCGACGGACTGTCCGACGTGCCGTGCATGAAAATGATGCGCGCTTACGGCGGGCAGGCGGTCGCGGTCTATCAGAAGAGCAACCGCACAGGCGTGGAGGAGCTGCTGCGCTCGGGGCGCGTGGACTTCATTTTCCCCGCCGATTACAGCGAGGGCTCGATCCTCGATACGACGATGAAAAACATCGTGCGCAAAATGGCGATCGCGGATCTTCTGCACGAGGAAAAGCAGCTCCAGCTTCGCGCGCTCGGCAAGGCGGAGCTGCCCGATCAGGTGGAGCTGTTTTGAGGCGATTGCTTCACCCCCACAGCCGAATGCTCCGCGAGCAAATACGCAGCAGAAAGAACGCACTTCTCGAAAAAGTGCGTTCTTTTTTCTATCAGCTTTTCTGTTTGGACGCGTTCGGGTCGTTTTCCTTTGTTTCTCTGCGTACAATTTTACCAATAATAGTTATTATTTTTTTTAATTTTTGTGAATTCTTCCGAATTCAACCGACCGTAACGGGAAAGCTGTTGATACTTCATTAAAAAAGTAGTACCATGAATAAACTCTATAAAATACTTCTATAAAAAGTATTTACTTATAGAGAACCCAAATATATGGAGGCGCTTTTCCATGGAAACTTCTTTGGTCTTCATCACGCTTGCCTGTGCCGTGGCGGCTTTGGTCTTTGCCGGCATCAAGGCCAAGGGCGTACTGAAGCATTCCGAAGGCAATGAAACGATGCAGCGTATCTCGGGCTATGTCCGCAAGGGCGCGAATGCGTATCTGAACCGTCAGTATCGCGTGGTCGCGGTCTTTTTCGCCAGCATGCTTGTGATCCTGACCGCCATGGTCTTTCTCGGTATGCTCACGCCGTACGTCCCGTTTGCTTTCCTGACGGGCGGCTTTTTCTCCGGTCTTTCCGGCTTCGTCGGCATGAAGATCGCCACCTCCGCCAATGCCCGCACCGCCAACGCCTGCACGGAGGGCCTCAACCGCGGCCTGCGCGTCGCGTTCTCCGCCGGCTCCGTCATGGGCTTCACGGTCGTCGGCCTCGGCCTTCTCGATATTTCCGTGTGGCTGGCGCTGCTCAAGTTTGTGTTCCGTCTCTCCCCCTCTGAGATCACCGGCGCCATGCTGACGTTCGGCATGGGCGCTTCTTCGATGGCGCTGTTTGCCCGCGTGGGCGGCGGCGTGTTCACCAAGGCCGCCGACGTCGGTGCCGACCTCGTCGGCAAGGTCGAGGCCGGCATCCCCGAGGACGACCCCCGCAACCCCGCCGTCATCGCCGATAACGTGGGCGACAACGTCGGCGACGTTGCCGGCATGGGCGCTGACCTGTACGAATCCTACGTCGGCTCGCTGATCTCCGCGTCCGCACTCGGCGTC
>JAZLIU010000161.1:0-11577 GCA_045617565.1 Oscillospiraceae bacterium | reverse complement strand
TCCGCTTCGCCTCCGCCACCTGAATGAAGATCTCGGGCAGCGCCTGCGCCGAAACGATGTAGTATTTGGCTGTCTGTGACATATTGTTCATCCCCCGCGGTCATTTGTCTTTGCTTTGTCAGCATACCATAGCTTTGCTTCTCTTGCAAGCCCATTTTGGAAAGGAGGCGGACTTTTGTCGGAGGAAAACTGCACCCGCTTTCTGCGCTATCTCGCCACCGCCGCCGCGATCTGTGCACTGTTCTATCTCACCGTGCGGTATCTTTTCTGGTGGGTGCTGCCGTTTCTCATCGCGCTCGCCGTCGCCGCAGCGATCGAGCCGATCATTGTATTTTTGCGCGAAAGGCTCGGCTTCCGGCGCGGTTTTTCGGCGTTTTTGCTCACGCTGATGCTTCTTTTTCTCCTCGGCGGTATCTTATCGCTGCTCGGCACAACGCTCGTGAGTGAGGCATATGCGCTGCTGGGTAGGGCGCCGTTGCTGCTTGAACACATACCGCAGGCGCTTGAAAAGCTGTTCGCGCGCCTCGAAAGATACGGCAGTGCCTGTCCTCCGTGGCTGCGCGAGCAGCTCTACGGTCTGCTGAGCGACGCGCTCTCCGGCGCAGGTCCGTTCCTCTCGGATCTTGCAACTCGACTGCTCGCGTTTCTCACGTCCCTTGCCGCGGCGCTGCCGCGCGTCATCCTCGGCTGCGCCACGGCGGTGCTCGCCATCTACTTTACCGCCGCGTCCTATCCGACACTCTGCGGTGCGCTGCGCTCTCGTCTCTCCGGTAAAACGCGACGCTCCCTGCGTCTGTTTCGCAGCAGCGCCACGCAGTCGCTCGCGCGTTATCTGCGCGCGGAGCTGACGCTGAGCTTCTTCACCTTTTTGCAGCTGCTCGCAGGGTTTATGCTCCTGCATCAGGACTACGCGCTGCTGCTCGCGCTGCTCATCACGCTGCTCGATGCGCTGCCGGTTTTCGGCACGGGCACGGCGCTCGTGCCGTGGGCGCTCATTGAGCTGCTCTTTTCCTCCGTGCCGAGGGGGATCGCGCTGCTTGCGCTGTTTCTCTGCACGCTTCTCGTGCGCAGCACCCTTGAGCCGAAGCTCATCGCCTCGCACGCGGGGCTGCCGCCGGTCGCGTCGCTGTTTGCCATGTACCTCGGCTTTTGCACCTTCGGCATCGCCGGCATGATCCTCTTCCCGTTTTTGCTGCTGCTCACCGCGCAGCTCCTGCGCGGCACCGCCGCAGATACAAAAAGAGGGCGTCCGTAATTTTCGGACGCTCTCTTGTGCTGATTTTTTATTGATTTGTTACGCAGTGGCGCCGCCGGTACCGAGCAGCCAGTTCAGGAAGTCTCCGTTGTCGCCGGTCTGGCCAACATCAGAATCCGAAGTTTCTCCCGATGGTGCTTCCTCTCCGTTCGCTCCGCTCTCTGCGCCGGTCTCATTGCCCGTTTCCGGGTCGGTCGGCTCAGCGGACGGATCGAAGAGAACGCCGCTTCCGTGCACCCGGCACACGCCGCCTGCCATGATGTCGCTGTACACCTTCCAGCTGCCCTCGTTCGTCCTGACGGCCTCGCCCTGCGGCATTTCGGTGATCGATCCCTCCGCAAGCTGCGCGGTATAAGTCGCCGTTTCCGCTGCGGTAAGCGGACGGTACATCAGCGTACGCGTATAGCCCCACGCCTCGCTGACATTGGGCCGGCTGAGATCGAGTGCGTATGCCGTCTGGATCTCGGGGCAGCCGTCGCTTGCGAGCAGGCCGCTTTCGGCGCAGACCGATACGCTCGTATGCGCATCGCACTTCACTACGGGAGCAAGGCCTTTGGCGACCTTGACCGTGTGGGTATTGGAGCAGTATTCTCCCGGCAGCAGTCCCGTTTCGGCGCAGACGGTGACACTCACCATGTCGCTGTCAGAGACCGCAAAGTTCTTGTTTGGAAGGCCTTCGTGGATCTCACTCATGACCTTCTTCCACATCGTCGCCGCGGGGTTCGCCAGATTCGTCACAATGCGCGTGGGCGTATCGTAGCCGACCCAGACCGCGCCCGTGTAATACGGCGTGAGGCCGACGAAATAGCGGTCGCAGTTGCTGTTGGTCGAGCCGGTCTTGCCGGCGATGGTCATGCCGGAGAACGACGCGGAGGTACCCGTGCCGCCGGCGCTGTTGACGACGCCCTTCAAAAGCTCGATCATCGCGTAAGCGGTGCTCTCTTTCATGGCGACGTGGGATTCCGGTTTATTCTCCAAAACGGTGTTGCCGTTGTGGTCTCTCACCTCAACGTAGGTGCGCGGTTTCGTATAAATACCGTTGTTGGCAAATGTCGCATAGCCCGCCGCCATCTCAAGCGTGGTCACGCCGTGGCTCAAGCCGCCGAGCGCAAGCGCGCCCGCTGCGGTGATATCGTCACCGGTGAGGGTGGTGAAGCCCAGCTTCTCGGTCATAAACGCATAGGACTCGGACGGTGTGAGCGCCTGGAGCACACGCACCGCCGTGGGGTTCGCGGAAAAGCGCACCGCGTCCTGCAGCGTGATGATGCCCTTATAACCGGAGTAGGCGTTGACGGGCCAGATCTTGTCGCCCATCAGGTCCACGGGATAGTCGTCGATGACGGATGCCGGCGTGATGACGCCCGCTTCGATCGCGGGTGCGTAGACGGACAGAGGCTTGATCGCCGAGCCACAGGGGCGGGGATTCGTCGCGTAGTTCAGAAGGAACGCACCCTCGCGCTCACCGATGCGCCCGCCGACTGCGACCACGTTGCCCGTGGCATTGTCGATGATCGTCATGCCGGACTGGATCTTCTCGCCCTTGGCGGAGGTGTAGTCCAGATTGCTGCGCTCGCCGTATACACGCTCGACGATCTCCTGCATCGCGGGGTCGACCGTGCAGTAGATCTGATAGCCACCGGTATAGAGCATATCCTGAGCGACCTTCTTGCTGTAACCGTACTGCGCCATCAGATCGCCGACGACATCGTTGAACGCCTGCTCGACAAAGTAGGAGTCATACTCCGTTGCAACGGTGGAAGCCTCCGTTTCGTTCTTGTCCGACGCCACGTAGTCCTCATCCCAGACGAAAACGAGCTTTTCATTGAGCGCCGCTTCGTAATCCGCATCGCTCAGATAGCCCTGTTCGTTCATCTTATAGAGAACCGTTTCCTGGCGCAGTTTGTTCTGCTCACGATACCAGTCACCGCGATAGGGATCGTACTTGTAGGGATACTGCGTAATGCCGATGATGCTCGCCGCCTCCGCGACCGTCAAATCGCCGACATCCTTCCCGAAGTACACCTCGGACGCAGCCTGGATACCGTTGGCGCCGTGACCGAAGTAGACGAGATTCAGATAAAGCTCCAGCACTTCCTCGCGGGAATAATTCTCCGCAAAACGCAGTGCACGGAAAATTTCCGTTACCTTGCGCTTGATCGTCACTTCGTTATCGTCCGTGAGGTTCTTGATGACCTGCTGGGTGATCGTGGAGCCGCCGCGCGTGGAGTCGCTGCCGCGCAGCATATCGAATACGGAGCGTGCCGTACTCTTCCAGTCCACGCCCTTGTGCTCGAAAAAACGCTGATCTTCAATCGAGACGAGCGCCTGCCAGACGTAATCGGGGATGTCCTCAAAATCGACCAGCGTACGGTTCTCCGTACCGTGGATCTTTGTCAGCTCCGCCCACTCACCCGTTGTTCTGTCCTGATAGTAGACCGTGGAGCTGAGGTTGAGCGTGTATGCCGAAGCGTCCACATCCAGCACGGGTTCCAGTGACCTATGGACATAGATCTTAAAGATCCCAAAAAACATCAGGCAGGTCAGAAGTCCGATCGCCGCGATCGTTCCGAGGATCAGCGGGAGTCTGCTTTTCTTTTGGGCGCTGCTTCTTCGCTCCCGCCTTTCGGGCGTCTGCCGTTCCTGGCGATACTCGTCCATCTGCGGCCACCTCCTTTGTGAAGATATGTCAACTTACACAGTAAGCCATAGTACAACATTGTTATTGTAACATGCCTGTCAAGGAAAAATCCACTTCTTTTTTGCCGAAAAAATGATGATTTTCCCGTCACTTTTTTGGAAATCTGTTCTTTCCATGCGCCGCAGGTAGCGGATTTCCGCTTTTTCCCACGCGCATTTTCTTGCAAAACCGCACAAACTGCGTTATACTAATGCCATAACAGTTCAGGAGGTGCTTCCATGAGCGAAGATTACGGCCCAAATTTCATCACGCTGACCGATGAGGACGGCAACGACATAGAGCTTGAATACGTTGACGCGCTGGAATGGAACGGCGTGACCTATATGGCGTTCTTCCCCACCGTGGCAGAGGACGCGGATGAGGACGAAGAAGAATACGGCCTCATCATTCTCAAGTCCGAAATGGAAAACGGCGAGGAAACGCTCGTAACCATCGAGGATGAGGATGAGCTGGGTACCGTGTACGAAAAGTTCATGGAGCAGCTTCTCGAGGACGAGGAGCAGTAATTCCGACGGTTTTCTTATTTCCAATACGCTACAATAGGCTTACCCTGCGTGGTGCGTGATAGACTTTCTTAAAACCTACAGTCGTCATACGGGATGCCGGTACGTTCCGATGGTTTGCAGACCTCCCGACTGCCGTTTGCGGTCGGATGCTGGGAGCAGTAAAGTCGGACAGAGGCGACCCACCTGCAACTATGTGCAGGTTTGACGAGATTCTACACGGCCAACGCGGGGTAGCTTGGTTTCTTGGTCTTTCGACAACTTGCACAAAAGCTTTTTCCGTTTTTCTACATTTGTTCCAGTGAAAAACATTTGCGCTTTGCTCACGTTTCAGGTAAAATAAATACACAATCAGATAGATGGCTGCAACGAAGTGCTTCGCGCACGGGCTGTAACGGTTTCTCATCGGAAACCGTCGGTTCGGCGGAAGCGCTTTTTCTTTTTCGTTTGCAAGAAATTTCCAACAAGGAGGACAACTATATGTATCTTGTCACCAACGGACGGCTCATCACCCGCGACAGCGAGGGTAAGGGCTACTATGAGCACGGCGCCGTCGCCTACGAGGGCACGAAGATCGTCGAGGTCGGCAAGGAGGCCGCGCTGCGCGCAAAATACGCTACGGCCGAGGTTATCGACGCAAAGGGCGGCGTCATCATGCCCGCGCTCATCAACGCGCACACGCACATCTACTCCGCGCTCGCCCGCGGTCTTTCGATCGTCGGCAACAACCCCACCAACTTCTACGAGGTGCTCGACGGCACGTGGTGGGCGATCGACCGCAAGCTGATGATGGACGGCACGAGGGCCTCCGCCACCGCGCTCTATATCGATTCCATCAAGCAGGGCGTCACCACTGTCTTTGACCACCACGCTTCCTACGGCGAGATCCCCGGCACGCTCCACACGATCGCCGAGGAAGCCAAACGTCTGGGCGTTCGCTCCTGCCTGTGCTACGAGGTCAGCGACCGCGACGGCGAGGAAAAGTGCTTGCAGGGCATTGCCGAGAACGCCGACTTCATCACCGAGTGCGAGAAAAACAAGGATCCCATGCTCGCGGCGATGTTCGGCGGGCACGCGCTGTTCACCATCAGCGACAAGACCTTTGACCGCATGGTGAAAGCCAACAACGGGCGCACGGGCTATCACATCCACGTTTCCGAGGGCATGAACGACGTGTACGACTCCCTGCAGAACTATGGCCGCCGCCCCGTGCAGAGACTTCAGGATCACGGTATCCTCGGCCCCAAGACCATTCTCGGCCACTGCATCCACGTCAACACCGCCGAAATGGAGATCATTCAGGAGACCGGCACGATGGTCGTCAACAACCCCGAGAGCAACATGGGCAACGCCATCGGCATCTGCCCCGTGCTGCAGCTCCACAAGCGCGGCATCCTCCTCGGCATGGGCACCGATGCCTACACGAACGATATGCTCGAATCCCTCAAGGTCGCGCTCTGCTCCCAGCGCAGTCAGAACTGCCTGCCGAACGTCGGCTGGGTAGAGGTGACCGATATGCTCTTTAAGAACAACGCCAAGATCGGCGAAAAGTACTTCCCCGCGACGCTCGGTGTACTCAAGGCGGGCGCGGCGGCGGACATCATCGTGATGGACTACAAGCCGTTCACTCCATTCTCCGACGAGAACATTGACGGCCACATGATCTTCGGCATGACCGGCCGCCAGTGCCAGACGACCATCGCTAATGGCAAGCTGCTCATGCTCGACCGTGAGCTCGTCGGCATCGACGAGGAAGCCGAAAACGCCCATATCCTCGAGGCCTCCAAGAAGCTTTGGAAGAGCCTCAATCACCGCGATTATTAAGCCAACTACACGGAAAGGAGAATTTCCATGTCTGAAAAAATGTATCCCATTCCCTTTAAGTCTTTGATGAACTGGGTGGTCACCGAATACGTCCAAAGCGGCGACATCTTCGGCATCCACAAGCAGTACAAGGCAAACGGCAAGTCCCTCCCCATCTTCGGTGAGCGCATCGAAACGCCGTTCGGCCCCGCCGCCGGCCCCAACAGCCAGCTCGCGCAGAACATCATCGCTTCCTACGTCGCGGGCGCCCGCTTCTTTGAGGTCAAGACCGTGCAGAAGATGGACGGGCAAGAGCTTGCCGCCTGCGTGCCCCGCCCCTGCATCCTCGCCGCCGACGAGGGCTACAATCAGGAGTGGTCGACCGAGCTGACCGTCGAGCAGGCGCAGAACGAGTACATCAAGGCGTGGTGCGCACTCAAGGTGCTCGCCAAGGTCTATCGTCTAGGCGATCCCGACGGGTTCGTGTTCAATATGTCCGTCGGTTACGATCTCGACGGCATCAAGGGTAAAAAGGTCAACTCCTACATTGAGAACATGAAAGACGCGAGTAAGACCGCGCAGTTCAAGGAGTGCAAAAAAGTCCTCACCGAGCTGTTCCCTGCGGAAAAGGACTTCATCGCCGCCATCTCTCCCAACGTCTCCCGCAGTGTGACCGTCTCCACGCTCCACGGCTGCCCGCCGCAGGAGATCGAGCGCATCACGAGCTATCTGCTCAAGGAAAAGAAGCTGCACGCCTTCGTCAAGTGCAACCCGACCATCCTCGGCTACCAGACCGCGCGCAGCATTCTCGACTCCATGGGCTATGACTACATCGTCTTTGACGAGCATCACTTCAACGAGGATCTCCAGTGGGAGGACGCCGTGCCGATGTTCGAGCGGCTGCAAAAGCTCGCGGACAAGCTCGGCCTCGAGTTCGGGCTCAAGCTCTCCAACACCTTCCCCGTCGATACCACGCGCGGCGAGCTGCCCCACGATGAAATGTATATGTCCGGCCGGAGTCTGTTCCCGCTGACCATCGAGATGTGCAACCGCATTGCCCGCCAGTTCAATGGCAAGATGCGCATTTCGTTTGCCGGCGGCGCGGAATACTTCAACTGCGACAAGCTGTTCGCAGCCGGCATTTGGCCGATCACCTGCGCCACCACCATTCTCAAGCCCGGCGGCTATAACCGCCTCTATCAGATGGTCAAAAAGTGCGAGGAGCTGCCCTATAAGGCATTTGCCGGCAACGATCCCGCTGCCATCGAGGCGATGGCGATCGCCGCGCGCAGCGACTATCACCACTTGAAGCCCATCAAGCCGCTTCCGTCGCGCAAGAGCGAGGAGCAGGTGCCGCTGATCGACTGCTTCACCGCGCCCTGCAAGGGCGGCTGCCCCATTGAGCAGGACATCCCCGAGTACATTGAGCTGTGCCGCAAGGGACTCTACGGCCCCGCGCTCAAGCTCATCACCGAGAAAAACGCGCTGCCGTTCATCACCGGTACGATCTGTGCGCACCGCTGTCAGGGCAAGTGCTCGCGCAACTTCTATGAAGATCCTGTCCGCATCCGCGACACCAAGCTCCTTGCCGCCGAGAACGGCTACAACGCGCTCATGGCGTCCATCAAGAAGCCCGAAAAGGTCGAAGGCAAGAAGGTCGCCATCGTCGGCGGCGGCCCGACCGGTATCGCCGCGGCGTACTTCCTCGGCCGCGAGGGCATCGACGTGACGATCTTCGAGCGCGAGCGTAAGCTCGGCGGTGTGCCTCGCCACGTCATCCCCGCGTTCCGCATCACGGACGAAGCCATTGACAAGGACATCGCGCTGATGATGAAGTACGACGTGGAAGTCAAGCTCGGCAAGCCCGCCCCCTCCGTCGAAAAGCTCAAGAAGATGGGTTACACCCACATTCTCATGGCGACGGGCGCGTGGAAAGCCGGCAAGCTCGACATCGAGGGCAACGTGCAGGGCGTCATCGAGTGGATGAAGAAGATGAAAAAGCAGGTCAAGCCTTGCCTTTCCGGCAACGTCGTGGTCGTCGGCGCGGGCAACACTGCGATGGACGCCGCCCGCGTTGCCAAACGCATGGGCGCGCACGCCGCCATCCTCTACCGCCGCACGAAGAAATATATGCCCGCCGATGAGCATGAGCTGCAGCTCGCCATCGTCGAGGGTGTGGAGTTCATCGAGCTTGCCGCCCCCCTCAAGCAGGTGAAGGGTACGCTGCTGTGCGACAAGATGGTGCTCGGTGAGCCGGACGCTTCCGGTCGCCGCAGCCCTGTTAAGAGCGGTGAGCAGTTCTCCATCCCCTGCGACCTCGTGATCTCCGCCGTCGGTGAGCTGGTCGACTCCGACCTCATGGCCGCCAACGGCATTGAGATGGAGAAGAAGGGTCCCGCGTTTGAGACCAACATTCCCGGCGTCTACTGCGCGGGCGACGCGCACCGCGGCCCCGCGACGGTCGTTGAGGGCATCGCCGACGCCGCGCGCTTCGCCGAAGTCGTCATCGGGCACCCCCATGTGTACGACATTCCCGCCGAGGCGGACATCTCGGAGGCGGACGCCGTCGCCAAGAAGGGTATCCTCAAGATGGCCGCCGACGCCTGCTGCGAAGGCGAGCGCTGCCTGCAGTGCTCCACCGTGTGTGAAAACTGCGTCGATTCCTGCCCGAACCGTGCCAACGTCGTCATCAAGATGGCGGACGGCTCGCACCAGATCGTCCACGTTGACAAGATGTGCAACGAGTGCGGCAACTGCACACAGTTCTGCCCGTATGAGAGCGAACCCTGCCACGACAAGTTCACCCTCTTCCAGACGCTCGAGGACATGAACGAGAGCGAAAACTGGGGCGTTCTCTTCCTGGGCGACGACAAGGTGCGTGTCCGGCTCGACGAGGTCAAGGAGTACGACCTCGGCTCCTGCGACAACGATCTCCCCGTCGAGATCGAGGCGCTGATCCTCACGATCCGCGACAAGTACAGCTACCTGTTCAAAGAATAAGCGAAAGATAAAAAGGCTGTGTTCCGTTGGAACACAGCCTTTTTTTGCATCATCGCTCGGCAAAAAGTACAAAAAGAAAGACCGCAAAAGCGGTCTTTCTTTTTTGTGAGTCGATTTCCTGAATTAGAAAATGCCCTGAGCCATCATAGCATCGGCGACCTTCTGGAAGCCGGCGATGTTGGCGCCAGCGACCAGGTTGTAACCCAGGCCGTAACGCTCAGCAGCTTCGACGGAAGCGTCGTAGATGTTCTTCATGATGCTCTGCATCTTGGCGTCGACTTCCTCAGCGGACCAGTACAGACGCTCGGCGTTCTGAGCCATTTCGAGCTCGGAAACGGAGACGCCGCAGGCGTTAACAGCCTTGGAGGGAGCGACGGTGAGGTGCTTCTGCTTCATCAGGAAGGCAAGAGCGTCGTTGGTGGTGGGCATGTTGCCGACTTCGATGTAGTAGGGAACACCGGAAGCAGCGATCTTCTCGGCCCACTCCATGTTGACATCGTTCTGGGTAGCGGCGGGCATGTAGACGTCGACGTCCTTGACGCCCCAGCACATCTGACCCTCGACGAATTCGCAGCCGAACTTGTCAGCATAGGGCTTGCAGTGCATCGGATCCTTGGCGCGCATCTCAAGAATGAAGTTGAGCTTCTCTTCGGTGCAGACGCCATCGGGGTCGTGGATGTAGCCGTCGGGGCCGGCAAAGTAGAGAACCTTGCCGCCGAGCTCGGCGATCTTCTTCATGATGCCCCAGCCAACATTGCCGTAGCCGGACATGGCGACGCGGATGCCCTTGACTTCCTTGCCGTCGTGCTTGAGGACTTCGCGCAGATAGTAGACAGCGCCAAAGCCGGTAGCTTCGGGACGGAGGATGGAACCGCCGGTGCAGACAGCCTTACCGGAAACAGCGCCAAACTCAGCAGCACCGACGATGCGGCGATACTGACCGTACAGATAACCGACCTCGCGGCCGCCGACACCAACGTCACCGGCGGGGCAGTCGATATCCTGACCAATGTGACGATAGAACTCGGTCATGAAGGCCTGGCAGAAACGCATGACTTCGCCATCGCTGCGGCCGATGGGGGAGAAGTCGGAACCGCCCTTAGCGCCGCCGATGGGCAGGCAGGTAAGAGCATCCTTGAAGGTCTGCTCGAAGCCGAGGAACTTAATGATGGAGAGGTTGACGTTGGAAGCAAAACGCAGGCCGCCCTTGTAGGGGCCGAGAGCCGCGTTGTACTGCACGCGGTAACCACGGTTGACATGATACTTGAGCTGGTCGTCCATCCAGACAACGCGGAACTCGATGGTGCGCTCGGGCTCGATCATACGCTCGAGCAGGCAAGCAGCCTCATACTCGGGGTGAGCATCGATGACCGGGGAGATGGAAGAAAGAACTTCCTCGACGGTCTGCAGGAACTCGGGCTCGTTTGCGTCCTTAGCCTTGGTCTCGGCAAGAACTCTTTCGATATAAGCATTCATTGGAATCTACCTCCTCTTATTATTACCCTGCAAGCAGGGCTTTAGATGGTTTAAGTGTAACACCAACGGAAACTTTTCTCAAGGGGTTTGTCCTAAAATCACCATTGACGCGGTGTTAGAAAATCATTTCCGGTTTTTGTGCATAACGCAGAATACGGCCGAAAAAAGTTTCGTGTTTTTGATAAGGTTCATTAAAATTATTGCAGGATATCTTTCATTTTTTGGTAATGTCCTGCAATAATTCCGTCATGTTTTCCCGTTTTGTCGCCCAAGAGGTCGCAAAACGGACGGCAGAATGCGTTTCGTCGATGCGGCACCAGTAGGAGCAGACGTACTTCTCCCCCAGCTTTGCTATGAGGCTGTCGGGCAGGATCGGGAACTGCTGGTTCGTCTCCGAGGGCACATAGAGCGGGTAGCCAAGCGCGGTGAAACCGTCGCGCAGCTCGCAGGCGAGCGCGTCCGCCTCGCGGCCGATCCGCTCATACAGCCCGTTGGAAAGAAGCTCCAAAAATTGGATGCCCATCAGCCTTCCCTTGGCAAAGCGCCCCACGCGCTGCTTGAGAATGTAGCGGAAATCGCGTCGGAGCGCGGCATTTTGCAGCACCAGCGCCTCGCCGAAGAGTGCGCCGCACTTCGTTCCCCCGATGTAGAACGCGTCGCAAAGCCGCGCGAGGTCGGGTATTGTCACGTCGTTCGTTTTCGCGCCGAGGGCGTAGGCAAGGCGCGCGCCGTCCACATAGAGCAGCAGGCCGCATTCGTCGCACACGCGGCGCATTTCGGTCAGCTCTGCGAGCGAATAGAGCGTGCCGCATTCGGTGGGTTGGGAAAGATAGACCATCGCG
>JAZLIU010000160.1:0-3544 GCA_045617565.1 Oscillospiraceae bacterium | reverse complement strand
TAGGTGTGGTTGCCGACCTGATGCCCCTCATCACGCATTCGCTTAACGACATCCTCCATACCGGCGATCTGCTCACCGATGAGGAAGAACGTCGCGTGCGCGCCGCGCTCTTTGAGACCGTCGAGCAGGCGCTCCGTCGTTTCCGGCGCCGGACCGTCGTCAAAGGTGAGCGCGATATATTGCGGCGTGATCGTATTCTGCACCGCCACGGCGTCACCGCCGCGCGGAAGCGTGAGCGCAAGCAGCGGCAGCAGCAAAAGACACAGTAAATTACGATAGCGCTTCAACGCAGATCACCCCAGCAGATATTTTATGCGGCATAGGAGAAAAAAAGAAGAACGCCCCGCTTGCAGCGAGGCGTTCTTTGAAGTTCGGGAAAGAGGATTACTTAGCAGCAACCTTCTCGTCTTCGTTGGTGCCGGTGTAGCTGTTCTTGAGGAATGCGAAGTAGACAATCGCGCAGACAGCAACCAGAGCGTAAGCGAAGATGACGACTGCGCCGGCGCCACTGTCGAACTCGCCCTTGACGCCGCCGATCTCAACGATGATGATGAGCAGCGGGGTGATGAACTTGACCATCACGCTGTACAGACCCTTGAGCCAAGCGGGCATCGTGCTGCCGAGCTCGCCCATTTCAGCGATAGCATTCTGCGGCTTGATGATCCAGCCGACAGCAACGCAGGCGAACAGAGCGCACACGGGCATCAGAACGGTGTTGGTGACTTCATCGAGGAAGGTCAGCCAGTCAAGGCCGAACAGGGCGGGGCTGGACTCTTCGAGAATGGCAACATGACCGAGGGAGATGCCGACGGGGATGGAAACGGCGAAGCAGATGAGACCGACGACCAGGGCGGACTTTTTGCGGCTGGCGTGGAACTTCTGGATGACGAACTGGGTGACGACTTCGATCAGAGACATGACGGAGGTGATCGCCGCGATGTCGACCATGATGAAGAAGAACAGAGAGACGACCTTGCCGATACCGCCCATGGAGTCAAAGACCTGCGGGAGCACGATATACATAAGGCCGACACCCTTGGAGCTGCCGAGCAGAGAGGGATCGAAGTGCGCGATAGCGGGGAAGATGGCAAAGCCGGCGAGCAGGGCTGCACAGGTATCGAACAGACAGACCTGAGCGGCAGACTTGGCAATGTTGATCTCCCTGCCGGTGTAGGAACCGTAGGTGATCATGGCGCCCATGCCGAGGGACAGGGAGAAGAATGCCTGGCCCATAGCGGTGAGCACGGTGTTGAAGGTAACGGCGGAGAAGTCGGGATTCATGTAGAAATCGAGACCTTCCTTGACGCCTTCACCGAGGGTGAGAGAGTAAATCACAACACCGACGAGGATGACGAACAGCGCGGGCATCAGGACCTTGGACATTCTCTCAATGCCTTCTTCAACGCCGCCCATGATGATGGCGAGGGAGATCGCCATGAAGATGGCGGTGAAGACGATCACTTCCGCCGTGTTGACGGAGAAGGTGCCGATGATGCCGGCGTTGCCGGCGAAGGAGTTGACCGCATACTTGGTCGTCCAGCCGCCGAGCACGGAATAATAGCAAATAATGATTCCGGGAATGGCGACAGAGAGCAGACCGAACCAACCGACATTCTTATTGACCTTCTTATAAGAGGAGATCGGGTTGGCTGCAGCGCGCTTGCCGATGAACATTTCGCTCACCATGGTAACGAAGCCGATGAAGATGACGCAGGCGATGTAAATGAAGACGAACGCAGCGCCGCCGTTCACAGCGGCCTTGTACGGGAAGCCCCAGATGTTACCGAGGCCGACGGCAGAGCCGGCAGCGGCGAGCACGAAGCCGATACTGCTGGCAAAGCCAACTTTTTTCTTTTCTTCCATTGATTTTCTCTCCTTTTCCAGCCCGGATCGTGCGATTCACAGCATGAATGTTGTAATTATGTAAAGTCCGGACATTGATGCCAAACAATATACTACACTATCTCTTATTTGTAAAGAGTAAGTTGACAATTATTTGTAGCAATATTATAATGGGTATATGAGAAATTCTAATAGATGAGAGGCGGCACGATGGAAAGCAAAAAGCTGGAAGCCCTGTTGATGGCGGTCGATTTGGGCAGCTTCACCAAAGCGACGGAGGTGCTGGGCTACACCCAGTCGGGACTGACGCACATGATGAACTCTCTCGAGCGCGAGATCGGTTTTCCACTGCTCGACCGCGGACGCTACGGCGTGCGGTTAACGGAGGAGGGGGAGCGCATCGCACCGGCGATCCGCGCCTTTTTGCAGGCAAATGCGAACCTCGACAATGCCATCGCACAGGTATCAGGCTCCCGCAATGAGACGATCCGCGTTGCGGCATTTGCCAGCATGGCGATGTACTGGCTGCCGGCGATCATTCAGCAGTTCCGCGCGGAGTACCCGAATATTGACGTCGATATCCGCATGGCGGACAATGTGGAGGCGCCGTATGAGCTGCTCAGTCAGGGCAAGATGGACATTATTTTCGCCAGCCGCCTTGAGATCGGGCAGTATGACTGGATCCATTTGCAGGACGACGCGATGTATGCCGTGCTGCCGCAGGATTATGACCTCGGCGGGAGCGACAGCTTTCCGCTTTCCGAGTTTGAGGGCAAGGAATTCATCATGCCCTCGCAGGGCTTTGACAAGGACATTCTGCGTGTGCTCAACCGCGAGGGCGTCCGCCCCGACATCCGCCCGACGGCGGTGGATGACGCGACGGTCGTGAGCATGGTCGAGCACGGGCTGGGCGTGAGCATGATGACGGAGCTGACGCTGCGCGGGCGCACGGAGCACGTCAAGGTGGTGCCGGTCGCGCCGTCTGCTTCACGTGAGCTGGGGCTTGCGCTGCGCTCGGTCGCCGACGCGCCGCAGTCGCTCAAGAACTTTATCGCCTGCGTGCAGCGCGTGGTGCCGGAGCTGTAAGAGAATTGTTTGCAAAAAGGGCTTGTATCGTATTAAAAAAGGGATACAATAGCGTTATTACGAAAGAAAAGAAAAGAGAGAGCCATGTTCACCTTAAAACCGGTCACGCAGCGCGACCTTGCGAAGCTGCGCGGCTATTACGAAAACTGCAATTACCGTTTGTGCGAATACAGCGCGCTCGTCAAGCTGATGTGGCGCGGGTGGCTGCACCCGCAGTACGCCGAAGCCGCGGGCTGCCTGATCGTGCGCAACACGGTGGAAGGGATGTCAAGCTTTGAGTACCCCGTTCCCGGAGCGCACGGCGACGAGGACGCGGCGCTTGACGCCATTGAGGAATACTGCATGGAAGCAGGCACGCCGCTGCGCTTTACCAATGTGCCGAGGGAAAAGGGGGAACGGTTTTTTACGCGCTATCCGTATCTGCATTTTTCCAACCCGCGTATCTGGCGGGACTACCTTTATGCCGCTGAAAATCTGCGCCATTTTCCGGGGCGGCATTACAGCGGTCAGCGCAACCACGTCAATAAGTTTCGCAAGCTCTATCCCGATGCGCGCTTCCGCGTGCTGGGGCGAGAGGATACGGCGCTCATCGAGCAGTTCTTCTCGGATTACGAGG
>JAZLIU010000159.1:0-3444 GCA_045617565.1 Oscillospiraceae bacterium | reverse complement strand
CTGCGCGGCAAGCGTCGGCTGCGGCTGCGCCGCGCCCCTTGCGGGGCAAAAAGCCGCCGCTGCCTTGCACCTCGCGCCCCCGCCCAAATTTAATTGGGGGGCGTGGTGCGGGGGCGCTCGGGGACGGGGGACGCGGGGACTATGCGCGCGCGCCCGCGCGCGCACGCGTGAGGCGCAGGCAGATGGCGTCAAGTGGCATCGTTATCCTCCATAAGCAGGGCGAACAGTTCATTGATGCGCTCGAGGCGGCCGTTCAGGTACAGATAGCCGAACAGCGCCTCAAGCGCCGTCGCTTTCTGATATTCCGCGCGGTCGGCACTGTGCGGGATGGAGTGGACGTTGGCGTTGCGCCCGCGCTTAAAGACGGCAAGCTCCTCCTCCGTGAGCGCGCCGAGGAGCATATCGGCAAATTTTGCCTGACGCTGCGCGCAAACGAGCGCGACCGTCGCGCGGTGCAGACCTTTGCCGGTCTCCTTGCCCTGCACGCACAGATGCGTGCGCACCAGCAGCTCAAACACCGCGTCGCCGAGGTGGGCTAAGCCTATGGAGCTGATGGTGCGGATGTCGTCGTCCTTCATTTGAACGGAAAAATAATCGTACATGGCCTCTCCCTGTTTTCCCAATATTTCATCCTCTTTATTGTACTATCGAACAAAACGCTTTGCAAGTGCGAAATCCGCAGCGCAAAGTGCTTGAATACGGGGCGAGGAAGTGGTATAACAGGAAATAACAGGAAAAAGGAAAGGGGGCGGCAGCATGGCACGCAGCCACGAGATCGATATGTGTTCGGGGACGATCTTCCCCAAGCTGATGCAGGTCGCGATCCCTCTTGCGTGCTCGGGCATTTTGCAGCTCTTTTTCAACGCGGCGGACATCATCGTCGTGGGGCGCTACGCGGGCGACAATTCGCTTGCCGCCGTCAGCTCGAATGTTTCGCTCGTCGCGCTTCTGACAAACTTTTTCCTCGGACTCTCCGCAGGCGCGAATATCCTGGCCGCGCGCTACTTCGGCTCAAGAGATGAGCAGGGGCTGACCAAAACCGTCCATACCGCAATTACGATCAGCCTGATGAGCGGCGTGATCCTCACACTCATCGGCGTGTTCGGCGCGCGCACGATCCTCATTTGGATGCAGTGCCCCGAAAACGTGCTGCCGCTTGCGACGCTGTACCTTCGCATTTACTTCGGCGGCATGACGGCGACGATGCTCTATAACTTCGGCGCGGCGCTTTTGCGCGCGCAGGGGGATACGAGGCGTCCGCTCTACTATCTGACGTTTGCGGGCGTTGTGAACGTCGCGCTCAACCTCTTTTTTGTCATCCGGCTCCATCTGGACGTCGCGGGCGTCGCCATTGCCACCGTCATTTCGCAGATCATCTCCGCTGCGCTGGTGCTGCGCTGCCTGATGCGGGAGCCGGGGCCGATGCGCCTTACGCTGGGCAGCCTCGGAATTGACGCAAGCAAGCTTCGTCAGATTTTGCAGGTCGGCATCCCGGCGGGATTGCAGGGCGTGCTGTTTTCCGTCTCCAACGTCGTGATCCAGTCGTCCATCAACTCCTTCGGCGAGGTCGTGATGGCGGGCAACGGCGCGGCGTTCAATATCGAAAACTTCCTCTATGCGCCCATCGAGGCGTTTTACCAGACCAACGCCGCCTTTGCCAGTCAGAATTACGGCGCGGGGAACCACCGCCGCATTCTGCCCATCTACATTCAGGCGCAGGCGAGCAACGCGGTGCTCACGGCGGCTTTGTCGGGTCTTGCCTATTTCTTCGGCCCGCAGCTTTTGTCGATCTACACCGACTCTCCCGCGGTCATCGAGGCCGGTATGGTACGCATTGGGATCGTTTGCATCACTTATGTGCTTAACAGCCTGATGAACATCATCGTCGGCACGATCCGCGGTATCGGCTACAATGTCATGCCGATGGTCGTGACGCTGCTCGGCGCGTGCGCGTTCCGCCTCGTGTGGATCGCGACGGTCTTTCAGATCCCGCGCTTCCACACGATCGAAACGATATACTGGTCGTATCCCGTATCGTGGGTGATCACCTACCTCGCGCATCTGATCTGCCTTGTGATCGTGTATCGCAAGCTCGGAAAAACGATGCAGATGCGTGAGGAATAACAGTCGGAGCGGGGGGAGTGCGTGAAGTCAAAAAAATTAGGGAAATAGGGGTTGACAAACGAGGAATATCATGCTAATATTACTTCCGTTCCGAGCGCATGGGGGTTTAGCTCAGCTGGGAGAGCGCTTGACTGGCAGTCAAGAGGTCAGCGGTTCGATCCCGCTAATCTCCACCAAGAAAAAAGCCTGAAATCGAAAGATTTCAGGCTTTTTTGCAACTTTTTGAGTCAAAACGCGACCTCCGCTTCCCCGCCGTTCGGAATACGATCGGAATAGCGATCGGAATATAATCGGAATGGCGTTCGGAACGCGGCCAAAATAGGGCAGGAATTCTGATATCTTTTATACCAATTTTCGCGAAAAAATTTTCACTGCATCAGTAACGCCCCTGTGCGTATTCGCATGATGCTGTCAATGCATATATAGAAAACCGACACCGTTGACAAAATTGTGCAACGGTGTCGGTTTTTATATCTTATTTGATCTCCTGCTCCAGAGCGTCAAACTCCGGTGTTGCGAAGAACTCGCCCAAGGTGATTCCCAAGCCATCACAGATCATTTTAATCGTAATCAGCTTTGGGTTTTGGCTCTTGCCATAAAGGATATTCTTGATGCTTGACGGCGGAAGTGCCGAGATGGTAGCCAACTTATTGATGGTAATCTCGCGCTCACCGCACAAGGCTAAAATGCGATTTCTCACTGCGGAAACTGTATCCATGCTCGCCCTCCTCCGATTTTTACAGAATTAGGATATCTCAATCGGATGTACTTTATAGGCTATGCGTGCTACTATTAGGCTATATATAGCCGATGGGAGCATGGAATTATGGGGAGAGTGTGCACCTTCTTCGGGCATCGCGATTGTCCGGAAACTGTGAAACCTAAATTGCGCGAGGCACTTATCAATCTGATCGAAAATCGCTCGGTCGATACCTTCTACGTTGGTAACAAAGGCGCTTTTGATCGAATCGTGCGGTCGGTACTCCGTGAGCTGGCACAGGAGTACCCACGGATCCGCTACACCGTTGTACTGGAGCGTATGCCGGGCAAACGGAGCAGAGATGAAAATGAGGACTATTCCGATACCCTGCTACCGGAGGGGATCGAGAGCGTCCTGCCGCGATTTGCAATCTTATGGCGCAACGAGTGGATGTGCTTATGCTAAGCTTTTCATAAAATCATTTATGCAAAGCAAATAGTAATGTAAAGTTTGGCCAAAAAACAGCGGTAAAAACAGTATTTTTCCCTCGCTGACTTTACATTAATACGAACCTCCAATAGGCTGTAGCTACGGCTACGCCAAAACTATATTGGAGGGAT
>JAZLIU010000158.1:0-3367 GCA_045617565.1 Oscillospiraceae bacterium | reverse complement strand
GCAGCGAGAGCAAAAGCGAGTGTGTCAGAAGGTAAACAGCCGCGGATAGCATAGTGATCCCACCTTGTTTTTTTCTATCTCTATGCCGATGCGGGAAGTCCCTATGCGAAGAAAAAAGCGGTCTGCAAATGCAGACCGTTTTTGATGCCGCGCTGTACTCAGCGCAGATTTTCGTGGAAGAATTTTTGAGCGTTCTTGTAGAAGATGCCGTCCGCATCCGCCTGAGAGACGCTGCGGGAAAGCAAGTACTCGTAAAACTCCGTGACCCTCGTCGGGGAGGACAGGCACTCCGGCAGCGTTGCGCCGTCAAAGTCGGAACCGAGGGACAGATTGTGCATCGCGCCGAGCTCGGCAAAGTGCATGATGTGGCGGTAGAGATCCTCCGGTCCCTTGACGTTGCCGTCCTCGCAGATGAACTCGGTGAAGTAGTTCAGACCGATCAGGCAGTCGCGTTTGACCATTTCGGCTATCATATCGTCCGTGAGGTTGCGCTTGTGTGGGCACACGGCGCGTGCATTGGAGTGCGTCGCCACAAAAGGCTTTTCGGCGATCTCCAGAAGGTCGGCAAAGCCGTGGTCGTTGAGGTGGGAAACGTCGATGATGACGTTCTGCTTCTCAAGCTCCCTGTCCGCCTGCCTGCCGAAGTCGCTCAGACCGTGGTCGGTGGTGTTGCCGGAGCCGATCTCGTTTTCGCCGTTCCACACGAGTGTCAGCGCGCGCACGCCCTGGTCGGCGATCGTCTTGACGCGGGAAAGGTCACCCGCGAGGACGCTGCCGTTTTCGACCGTCAGAAATGCCGCGGTCTTCCCCGCTGCCCACGCCGCCTCCATGTCGGCTGCGTTGCGGCACTTGACGACGCGGTCGGAAAACAGCTTGATCTGGCGTTCAAAATTCAAGCGGTTCTTCTCGTAATACTCGATCGCTGCGCTGCCCTTTTCTTCATCGGGAACGAAGATGGCGAAAAACTGCGCCCAATGTACGTCGGCAGGGATCGCCGAGAGGGACAAGACACGCTCGGGGTCGTCGAGCGTGTCGGGGTTGCCCGTATTGGTGTAGTTCATGCAGTCGGTCAGCGTGTCGCAGTGCAGATCGATGAGTGCATAGCTTTTCACGGCTCATCCCCCTTTTTTGGAACGGTGTGGGCGAATCAGTCTTCGCCCACACCGTCATACTATTGTATTATGTGCGCAGAAAGAACTGGTTGCGTTCGCTTGCCGCGAGCGGCAGCGCCATGATCGTCGCCACGCCGTCGCCAAGCAGCTTGAGCTTCATCGCCGCCGTACCCGCCGTGTAGAGGATGCGGTTGTCGATGCGCTTATCCGCCGCGATGGACGCGGCGCTCCCCAGCGCGATGCCGAGGTCAATGTCGTCAAAGGCGCAATGCCCGCCGTCCGCGATGCACGCGCTGCAGCTCGCGCGGCCGCACAGTCCGCAGTTGAGCGCACGCACGACGCGCTTTTGTCCGATGAGCACCACCGCGCCGCAGGAGCGCAGGAGCTGCGCGTCGCGCGAAAAGATGGGAATGGGCTTGTTGCGCGGCTTTTCCAGCTCGTCCATACACGCGGCGAGCTTTTCGATCTCGTCGCCTGTGAGGATCGCGGTGACGATGGAGTCCTTGCCGCACGCCTTGGGCGCGGTCTTTGCCGCGAGGCAGATCTCCTCCGCTGCGCGCACGAGCGCGTTTTCGATTGCTGTTGCTTCCGGCATCATGGTCATTTCCCCCTTACAGCGCACGCTTGATCGCGTCAAGCAGCTCGTCATAGGTCTCGTAGGCGGGAAGCTCCGGATAGTCCGCCTTGATCTTATCCGTCGTGCGGAAGAGGAAGCCCGCCTTGCTTGCCTGGATCATATCGAGGTCGTTGTAGCTGTCGCCGGAGGCGATGGTCTCAAACCCGATGGACTGAAGTCCCCGCACGGTGGTGAGCTTGGACTGCTCGCAGCGCATTTTAATGCCGCAGAGGAATCCGTCCTTGTCGATCTCCAGACTGTTGCAGAAGATGGTCGGCCAGCCGAGCTTCTTCATCAAGGGCTGCGCGAACTCCTCAAAAGTGTCGCTGAGGATGATCGCCTGCGTGATGGAGCGCAGCTCGTCGAGAAACTCCTTGGCGCCCGGCAGCGGGTCGATGCGCGAGATCGTCTCCTGAATTTCCCTGATGCCGAGACCGTGCTCGCGCAGGATGCCCATGCGCCACTTCATCAGCTTATCGTAATCCGGCTCGTCACGCGTGGTGCGCTTGAGCTCGGGAATGCCGCTCTCCTTGGCGAACTCGATCCAAATTTCGGGAACGAGCACGCCTTCCATATCCAAACAGACAATATTCATAGCTTTACCACTCCTTCTGTGCAGCCTTATTCAGCACATAGTCAAGCATTTCCTCTGGTGCGATGACATCCTTGTGCAGCACCTTGCGCTCCTTGAGTCCCGTCAGGTTCTTCGGAACGGGCACACCCGTGACGGCGTGAAGCTGCTCCATGACCGCGAACTCGTCGCCCTGCGCTGCTTCGCCGATGCCCTCAAGCACGGTAGCGGGGAACTTGTACGGCGAGGCGGTGGAGAGGATGACGACGGGGTTGTGGTCGGGATTTGCCACCTTATACTGCTGCGCCACGTCCCACGCGACCGCGGTGTGCGTGTCGCAAAGGTAGTGATGCTCGCGCCACACCTTGCCGATGGCGGCTTTCGTGCCCGCGTCGTCGCAGCAGCCCGCCCAGAAGAGGTCGCCCAGCTTTGCGAGCATTTCAGCGGGCACATCGTAGCAGCCGTTCTTGCCGAGCTGCGCCATGAGATCGGCGACGAGCTTGTCGTCGCCTGAGAGCAGGTACAAAAGACGCTCCAGATTGCTCGAAACGAGAATGTCCATCGAAGGGGAAACGGTCTTGTAGAACGGGCGCTTGCGGTCGTAGTGACCGGTCTTTAAGAAATCGGTGAGGACGTTGTTCGCGTTGGACGCGCACACGAGCTTGCCAACGGGAAGTCCCAACTCTTTGGCAAAGTAGCCCGCGAGAATGTCGCCGAAGTTGCCGGTCGGCACGACGTAGTCCACCTTGTCGCCGACTTTGATCCTGCCGGCATTGACAAGGTCTGCGTAGGCGCGGACATAGTACACGACCTGCGGGGCGAGGCGACCGATGTTGATGGAGTTGGCGGAGGACAGGCTCACGCCCTTGCCGTCAAGCAGTTTCCCCTGACTGACCGCGGAAAAGATCTGCTTCACGCCCGTCTGCGCGTCGTCAAAGTTGCCCTTGACCGCGCACACGCACACGTTGCTGCCGGTCTGCGTGGTCATCTGCGCCTTCTGCACGGGGCTGACGCCCCCGTCGGGATAAAAGACGATGATCTTCGTGCCCGGCACGAAGTCGGAGGCCA
>JAZLIU010000157.1:0-3137 GCA_045617565.1 Oscillospiraceae bacterium | reverse complement strand
TCAGCAACATGGTCGGCGGCGCAGCGCTGAATGGCGGAGGCGACGACCTCGCGGGCGTACTGGTCGGCTTCCTCCTTGGCACGCTGTTCGATCTCTTTGATCTTGAGCGCGGTCTCGTGCGTGACTTCGCTTTCGCCCTGCTCGATCAGGTACTTCTTGGCTTCTTCGGCCGTGAAACCGGAGATGCGCTCGAGCATCTCGGTCTGGCTGCGCTTGATGATCTTGATCTCTTCGTTTTCCTTATCGAGCGCTGCGTGCTTCTGGCTGAGTGCTTCCTCGCGCTTTTCCAGCGTCTCGATCTTGCGGTCGATGTTCTCTTCCTTCTGCTGCAGGCGACGCTCCTGCTTCTGCTGTTCCTGGCGGCGTTCCTTAGCTTCCTTCTCGTATTCATTTCTGGAGCGCAAAATTTCCTCTTTTGCCTCCAAAAGCATTTCTTTGGTCTTGCTTTCTGCGCGCTTGTGGGCTTCGTTTTCGATCTGCAGCGCCTTGGCTTCGGCATCTGCAATCGTCATCTCGGCCTTTTTCTCTTTGCTCTTTTGCAGGAATGTTCCGAGAAGGATACCAACGATCAGCGCTGCCACGGCAACGATGATGTAATAAAGCATTGGTTTCCTCCTGATTTTCTGTTTTGGTATCTATAATAATGGGTTTTTGAATCACAAACGGGAGAACCCCTTTTTCTCCCCTCCATAAATCCACCTTCTATAATACCCGTATTATGGTCAACTGTCAAGGAAAAATGGGGCGCCGATTGCATAATTATTTATGTGAGAATGTACGCCTGCGCCGCGTAGCCGAGCTGCCCGTCGTAGCCGACGGTGTACCAGCCCTGTCGCTCGCCGTAGACCGTGACGCTCGCGCCGTTTGGCATCTGCGCGAGCACCGCGCCATTCGTGCCTGGATAGTCGCGCAGGCGAAGCGGCGTGCCGTCCGTCTGCACAACGCCGGTGCGCTGTACACCGGGATAGGTAAAGGGCAGACCAAAGTAATCGGTCAGCGCACGCGCAAGCGCCTGCGCGATGGCATCGCGGTTATTTTCGACCCAGAGCGCGTCCTGATAGTTGTCGTGATAGCCCAACTCGACGAGGTTCGCGGGATAGTTCGTGCGGCTGACCTCACCGAGCGTCGTGGTCGCGGCGGTGGTGACAAGATTCGGCAGCGGGTAGACCTCGCGCAAACGCGCGGCAAACAGCTCCGCGGCGCGCTGCCCGTTTGGGCTCGTTGGATAGTAAAAGACAATACCGCCGCGGACGTTGCCCCCGTTCCCTGTGCCCGCCGCATTGGAGTGGAGCGCGAGATAGAAGTCAAAGCCGCCGAGACTGTTCGCCTGCGCGATAGACGAGGCGGCGGTCATATTCGGCGTGTTGCGGACGTAGGAGATGGCATTGGCGGTAAGATACGGCACCAGTTCGTCCGTGAGGAGGTTCATGTTGTACTCTTCGCTGCCGCTGCCGGTGACATAGGGGTTGTATTCCTGCGTGGAGGGGGACAGATAGATGCGTGGCATATTGATCACTCCTTCTCTCCTATTTTATCGCAAACGCATAAAAAAAGAACGCGCCGAAGTTCCAATGCCCTCTATTCTTTTGGCACTTCCCGCAAAAAATCCCCGAGCGGTAGCTCCGCCCGGGGACATTCTTGTGCATTTTTACTTCTTCGCCTTGGAGTCGACGACGTCCTTAAGGATCGCCGTGAACGCATCGAGGCTCATCGCGCCGAGGTCGCCGTCCGCGCGGTGACGCGGGGAGACCGTGCCGTTTTCGATGTCGCGGTCGCCGACAACGACCATATACGGCACCTTGTCGATCTGCGCTTCGCGGATCTTCTTGCCGATCTTCTCGTTGCGGTAGTCCACCTCCACACGGTAGCCGAGCGCTTCGAGCTTCTTCGCGGCGTCCGCGCAATAGTCGTTGGCGCGGTCGGTGACGGGCAGGAAGCGCACCTGCTCGGGCGCCATCCACGTCGGCAGCGCGCCGGCGTACTCTTCGATCAGATACGCGAGCGTGCGCTCATAGCAGCCGAGCGACGTGCGGTGGATGATGTAGGGCAGCGCCTTTTCGCCGTTCTCGTCGATATAGTACATCCCGAAGCGCTGGGCGAGCAGCATATCGATCTGGATGGTGACAAGGGTGTCCTCCTTGCCGTACACGTTCTTATACTGAATGTCGAGCTTGGGGCCGTAGAACGCGGCTTCGTCAATGCCGATCTCGTACTTGACGTCAAGGTCGTCGAGGATCTGACCCATGACGCGCTGGGCCTCCTCCCACTGCTCCGCCGTGCCCTCATACTTGTTGTTGGGGTTAGCGGGATCCCACTGGGAGAAGCGGAATGTGCACTTATCGAGCATGCCGACGGTGTCAAGGCAGTACTTGGCAAGGTCGAGGCAGCCCTTGAACTCCTCTTCAAGCTGGTCGGGGCGCAGAATGAGATGGCCTTCGGAGATCGTGAACTGGCGGACGCGGATGGGGCCGTGCATCTCGCCGGAATCCTCATTGCGGAACAGCGTCGAGGTCTCGCCCAGGCGCATCCGCAGGTCGCGGTAGGAGCGCTGGCGATTGTGATAGACCTGATACTGGAACGGGCAGGTCATCGGACGCAGGGCAAAGACCTCCTTGCTCTCGTCCATGGCATCATCCTTGCTGCCGAGAACGAACATACCGTCGAGGTAGTGATCCCAATGGCCGGAGATGCGGTAGAGGTCACGCTTTGCCATCAGCGGTGTCTTGGTGAGGAGATAGCCGCGCTTCTGCTCGGTGTCCTCCACCCAGCGCTGGAGCAGCTGAATGACGCGCGCGCCCTTGGGCAGCATAACGGGCAGACCCTGACCGATGCAGTCAACGGTGGTAAAATATTCCAGCTCGCGGCCGAGCTTGTTGTGGTCGCGCTTGAGCGCCTCTTCGCGCTGCCTGACGTATTCGTCCAGCTCGTCCTTGTTCGGGAACGCGACGGCGTAGATACGCTGGAGCATCTTCTTATTGGAGTCGCCGCGCCAGTAAGCGCCGCAGCACTGCGTGAGCTTGATGGCGTTGCCCTTGATGCGCCCGGTGGAGTCGAGGTGCGGGCCGGCACAGAGGTCGGTGAATTCGCCCTGCTTATAAAAGCTGATAACGGCGTCGGCAGGCAGGGCATTGATGAGC
>JAZLIU010000156.1:0-7962 GCA_045617565.1 Oscillospiraceae bacterium | reverse complement strand
TTATCTCAAGGACAAGCCTCTGGGCTTCAATAACTGGCACTGGCACGAGGAGCTGCAATTCACCATCGTGCTCGAGGGTGAAATGGTGATGACCATGCAGGGCTGCAATTATCTCCTGCATCCCGGTGACGGCATTTTCATCAACTCAAACATTGAGCATATGTCGCGCCCGACCACGCCGGAGTCTGCCCGATACCTCAGTCTGAACGTCCAGCCCTCCCTCCTGACGCTGTTTCACGGCAGCATCGTTGAGCAGAAATATTATCTGCCCTACATCAAAGAGCCGCAGATGCAGGTGGTCACCTTTTCCCGCGATGGCTTGGGAGATCATCTGTTTTCCGAAGTAAGCCAGCTTTTTTATGTCTTGCAGAACGGGGACTTCGGGTACGAGCTGGAAGCATACGGGAAGCTTCTGCATGCTTGGGAGCTGCTGCTGCAGTGCAGCGAAGCCACACCCGCATCGCAGGCGCATCTCCACGAGCGTTACGAAGCCAAAACGATCCTCAGCTTCCTCCACGATCACTATGGCGAGCGCCTCTCCCTCGATGACATTGCCGCGGAGGTGCATATCAGCAAAAGTGAGTGCTGCCGCCTGTTCCACGCCTCCTACGGCTGCTCGATCTTTACCTACCTCACGGACTACCGTCTGCAAAAAAGCGTTCTGCTGCTTTCGGACTCCCGCCTTTCGGTGCTGGAGATCTCCGATCTATGCGGCTTCAACTCCACAAGTTATTTCATCAAGCTCTTCCGCGAGAAGGTCGGCATGACGCCGCTGCAATACCGCCGCAAGATCGCGCAGAATAAGAAATGAATTTCGCACATACGATGCAAAGTACAACAAAAGGGGGACACGCTTTCGCGTGTCCCTCTCTTTGGTATGCCCGACTGGAGTCGAACCAGCGGCCTTCAGAGTCGGAGTTATCAGGTCGTCAACGAAAAAGGGCTGTATTCATGCGCCTTTCGGTGCTTCTGCACAAATTCTTCCCCACTTGGTCAAAAACGGGCAAGCCCTTGTGCGCTAAAGGCTTGCCCGTTTTAAGCTTTTCTCTGAAATAGTAGTCAAACAGTAGTCGGAAAGGTCACGCGGTCTCTACACCCGATGAGCAATCACCCACTCGCGCAACATCTCATAGCTCATCGTTCCGTCCGCAACAGACAGGCCAACTTCAGCAACTTCTTCATTCGTGCAGTCGAGTCTTATCCCATTGACCTCCAAAAATGTCAGCATGACATACATGCCAACTCGTTTATTGCCATCGACAAAAGCGTGATTGGAAATCAAAGTGTACCCCAAGCGTGCACCTTTCTCCTCTTTCGAAGGATAGAACTCCCGGTCGCCAAAGCCGGCAAATGCACCTTCCAGCGCAGACTCCAGCAGCGCTTCATCGCGCACGCCGATGCTGCCACCGGTTTCTTCTGCAATCAGCTTATGCAGCAACAGGACTTTTTATTTTGAGAATTTGATCATTTGGCAAGCTCCATAAAGGCAGGCTTAAATCGCTGCAGAATGCGAGCGGCAACAACGTCTATTTTTTCATCGTCTGTCATGTCGATCATGGGAGAATTGTCCAGATCAATCAGCACATATTTCGGACGATTGTTTTTGAAAATAACCGCCTGTCCATTCTTTTCGGCAATCCGCGTAACGCGGGAGAAATTTTGATTTGCCTCCGTTGCCGAAACGATTGTATTGGTATCAATGTTCATACGAGCACATCCCTTCTGCCCTTATTATACGCGAAAATAGGTAAAAATCAACCTATAATTTTGTACATATTGTACCCGAAAATACAGCGGAATGCAATTCAATATGGAACTATTTGAGCCACTACCGTGTTTCTTCTCCAATCCACTTAAAAGAAACGCTTCGTTTTTTTGAAAAAGGCAACTGCAAAAACGCTGGGGCTTTCACGTGAATATGTGAGCATAGGTCTTCTTCCATCACCCTCCAGAAATGTTTGCTACTTCTTTTTTGTTCTTACTGCAAGCATTTCTTTACTTCTATGCGGGCAATTAACCGACAAAGTACTTGTTCTGATAGTGCCTGTATTTTTCCTCGAATTCTTCGCTGCTCTTGCGGTAGGCGTTCAGGCTCTCGTGCAGGTTGAGATTAAGGTGCTGCTGGTCGATGACGCAGCCCGCGATGTTCGAGCAGTGGTCGCTGACACGCTCCAAATTCGTCAGCAGATCTGACCACACGAACCCAGCCTCGACAGTGCACTTGCCCTCCTTCATGCGAAGGATGTGATGCGTGCGCAGGCGCTCCTTGAGATCGTCGACCACCTGCTCGAGCGGCTCGACCGTTGCGGCAGTTTTCACGTCGGAGCGGATAAAGGCATCGCCGGCAAGGGTGAGCGTTTCACTCACGGCGGAGGTGATCACGTCCAGTTCACGGCGGGCGTCCTCGCTGAGCGTGAGCTTTTTGCTTTGCAGCTCCTCAGCAGACTCTAAAATGTTGACCGCGTGGTCAGAGATGCGCTCAAAATCGCCGATGGACTTGAGCAGTGCCGTGATCTCCTCGCTCTCCTCAACGCCGAGCTGCTTGGCGCTGACCTTGATGAGATAGGTGCCGATGACGTCCTCATACTTATCGCAGGCGTTCTCTTCCCCGCGGATTTCCTCCGCAAGCTGCGACGAGTAGTCGGTGACCGACTGAATGGACTTGTTCAGGGAAGCGACCGCCGTTTTTGCCATGTCAATGGCAAGCCTGCGGGACTGCTCGAGCGCAAGGTGTGGGGATGCCAGCAGACGCTCGTCGAGCGCGATGGTCTCCTCCTGCGTCTTCGCGGTCGGGACGATGATCTCCGCAACTCGTTCGAGGACTGAGGACATCGGCAGCAGCAGCGCGGTAGAGAGCACCTTGAACGCGGTGTTCACGACGGCGATGCCGACAAGCGACGCACTCGCATCAAGGATGGCGGGGGCGAAGATCACACGGATGATCGAATACACGGTGATCCACACCAGCGCGCCGATGAGGTTGAAAGCAAGATGCACGACGGCGGCGCGCTTCGCTTCCTTCTTCGCGCCGACGCTTGAGAGCATCGCGGTCACGCAGGTGCCGATCGCGTCACCCATAACGATAGGGATGGCGGCGCCGTAAGAGACCGCTCCGGTCATGGCAAGTGCCTGCAAAATACCGACAGACGCGGAGCTGGACTGGATGACCGCGGTCAGAACCGCACCGGCCAGAAGTCCCAGCAGCGGATGCTTAAAGAGCAGGAACAGTTCGCGGAACGCGGGGACCTCGCTCAGACCCGATACGGCTCCGGTCATGGTCTCCATGCCATACATCAGCGTCGCAAAGCCGAGGAGGATCATGCCGGTATCCTTCTTCGTGGTCTTTTTGCAGAACATATAATAGATGATACCGATGAGTGCCAGTACCGGCGTAAACGAGGACGGCTTGAGTAAGCGCACCCATGTACTCTCGCCGCTGATACCGCCGAGAGAGAGGATCCAGCCGGTGATCGTCGTGCCGACGTTGGCACCCATGATGACGTTGACCGCCTGATGCAGCGTCATAAGCCCCGAGTTGACGAAGCCGACCACCATGACAGTCGTCGCGGAAGAGCTCTGGATCACCGCAGTGACGCCGCATCCGGTCAGAAAACCCGCGAATTTGTTGGTGGTCATTTTGGAAAGCACGGTGCGTAGCTTACTGCCCGCTCTCCGCTCCAGTGCCTTTCCCATGATGTTCATACCGAAAAGGAACAGGCAAAGCCCGCCGATCATTGTCAATACATTAAAGATATCCATTTCTTTATCACTCACTTTCTTGTCAGGATAAAGGATATCCAAGGAACATCAAATGCAATACCGTGTGATTGTAAAATCCATGTAAAATAGGAGCGCCACGGCACCGTGACGCTCCCTGCGGATTTTTTTATTCCCTTGGAAAGGCGACGGTAAATGTCGTGCCGACGTTCAGCTCGCTTTCAACGGTGATCTTCGCATTGTGGATGAGAACGCCGTGCTTGACGATGGACAGGCCCAAACCAGTCCCGCCGATTTCCCGGGAGTGGCTTTTGTCCACGCGGTAGAACCGCTCAAAAATGCGGGACTGACTTTCCTGTGGGATACCGATGCCGGTATCGCGGACGGTGAGCACGACGGACTTATCACCGTTTCGCACGGCAACGTCCACGCCGCCATTTGGGTGATTGTACTTGATTGCGTTATCGCACAGATTGTAGATGATGCTGTACAAAACCTGTGGGACGCCGTACAGCATCGCTTTTTCACCGGAGAGCGTCAGCGCAACCGGCATTCTTTCCGCCGCGATCTGTACGCTGTCCACAGCATTTTGGGCAATCTGATAGAGATCGACGTGCTCCCACTCCATCTCTTTTGCGCCGCCGTCCAGTCTGGTCAGTCCGATGATGTCCTCGACCAGCTGCGTCATGCGCTGCGCCTCCTGCCGTATCTTTCCCGCAAACGGGCGAACGTCCTCTGCTTTAACCATATTGCTCTCAAGAAGCTCCGCATAGCCGGAGATCGCATGGAGCGGCGTTTTCAGCTCGTGGGAGGCATTCGCAGTAAATTCCTGACGGATCTGCGAGGTTTTTTCCACCTCCGCCTGACTGCGGCGAATTTCCGCTTGTTGCGCACTCATTTTTTGAAGCAGCGGCTCGACCTCCTCGTACTCTTTTCTGCCGAGATAGGCGGCGGGCGAATCGGGGTCGATCCGGTTGATCGGCTCGACGATTTTTTTCGACAGTCGGGATGCCAAAACCAGCGAAATGGCAAAAGCAATCAAAGCGACGATAGCAATGGGCTGCGCAAACCCGAGAATCAGCGACCACAGGGTATTTTGCACACCGGAAAGGCGAAGCACCGTTCCGTCCGGCATGAGCTGCGCAGAATAGAGCAGCTTTTCCGACAGCGTTTGAGAATAGCGGCTGCTTTCCCCATATCCGGTTTCAAACGCTTCTTTCACTTCTTCGCGCTCCAAATGGTTCCCCATATCCGCGCTGGCAGCCTCATTGTCATAGAGAATCGAGCCGTCGTCGGCGATCCATGTGATGCGGTAGTCAGCACTGCTTAAACCGTTGAAATAGTCCGCGCCGTTGAGCGCAACGCCCTGCGCGGCAAGCTGTGTTTCGATCTTCAACTGGTTTCGCTGAACGCCGGAAAAATAGCTATAGGTCACAGCCATGATAAAAACGAGAGACGCAAGAAACACCGTCAGCGCGACAAACCAGATGGCGTTGAAGATTTTTTTGTTCATCCCTGCGCCTCCATCTTGTATCCGACACCTCGAACCGTTTGAATTTGTGCTCCCGAGTTTCCGAGCTTGGTGCGCAACGTTCCGATGTGGACGTCGACCGTGCGGCTCTCGCCGACGAAGTCAACGCCCCAAACGGCGGAGAGCAGCGCTTCTCTCGTAAAGACCTGACCGTTGGACTCCATGAGCAGCTTCAATAGGTCGTATTCTTTGAGCGTCAGAGAAACGGCGCGTCCGCCTGCTGTTACGGTGTGGCGTGCAAGGTCAAGTATGATGCTGCCCTGCTTCAGGATTTCAAGTGTATCTTTAGGCTTCGTGCGGCGCAGAACGGCCTTGACGCGCGAGACCATCTCCATCATGCCGAACGGCTTGCACAGATAATCATCCGCGCCGAGGTCAAGGCCTGTGACCTTGTCGTATTCACTGCCCTTTGCCGTCTCCATGATGACCGGAATATCGGCGGTCACCGGCGAGGAGCGGAGCTTCTGCAGGATTTCAATGCCGTCCTCTCCGGGAAGCATGATGTCGAGCATGATAAGCTCCGGCTGCGAAGTTTTCATCGCCTCCCAGAATGCTTTACTGTCGGGAAAGCCGACAGCATCCATACCGGCCATATTCAAAGTATAAAGCATCAGCTCACGGATGCTGCCCTCGTCTTCTACGCAGTAAATCATGTTGCACCTCGCTTCTTTTTTGGATTCTATCATAATGCAAAACGGTAAAGAGCGGTAGATAGCTTCTGTAAAATCTGTGTAAAAGTTGCAAGACTTGCTCAGCTTGTCAAAAAGCATTGTCGTAAAGCTAAAGGGAAGCACCGCTTCAGCGGTGCTTCCTTTTGTGTTCTCAATTCTGCAGATTAAACAGTTTGGCGGCATTCTGGCACGTCAGCTCTTGCAGCCGCGTTTCGGAGATACCGGCTTTTTTCAGTGCCTCAATGAGAAACAGCATATTTTCAAAACCGGGTATTCCGGAAGCACCGTTCTCCTTCTGCTCGCGTGTGTGCGGCGCGTGGTCGCTCTCGATCCATGTCGCCGTACCGTCAAGAAGCGAGGTAAAGACTGCGGCGCGATCCTCTTCCCCGCGCAGCGGCGGGTTCATCTTGAGGTACCGATCGTGATCCGCGGCATCCTGCGTCGTGAAGAGCGCATGGTGCGGCGTCACACCCATGGTGATACGCATCGCTTGGCGCGCTTTTACGATTTCCTCAATCGCGCCGCGCGTGCTGACGTGGGCAATGTGAAGCGTTCCGTCAAAGCCGACCTGCTGCGCGATGGAAATGACATCTTTGACAGACTCGATCTCCGCTTCAGGCGGTCTTGCCAGTGAGTGCGTTTCAAAGCGCCCCGCGATGTAGCGCTCGGGGTGCAGCAGGCTCTCCTTTTCCGCGTGGACGGCGACGACGCCGCGATAGTCCAGCGCCTTGAGCGTGCGGAACACGGCAAGCTGCGTTTCATAGTCGCAGATGCCCATGTTCCCCGTGCTCTGCCCGAGGAACAGCTTGAGTCCCACCACGCGCGGATAAAGCTCGCGATAGGCGGCAACCACCTCGGCGATCTGCTTCGGCTCTGCCGTAAGCCCTGCCCAGAGGTGATAGGTGATACCCTCGATCCCCTTCGAAAGCTCAAAGCGCTTTAAGATCGTTTCACGGTCAGTAAGCGCCGGGTTCGTGTTCGGCATATCAAAAACGTGGGTAAAGCCGCACGATTTCGCCACGGAAAGGCCGTACGCGACGGTCTCCTTTTCCGCCTGGTTCCAGTCACGAAGATGCACATGGGGGTCGATCACGGCATCTCACCCCCGTCTTGCAGCTCCGCGAGCGAATAGAACGTGCCTTCCTTGCACGCGAGCCGCCCCGCGCAGACACATTCGCCGCACAGTCCCACGCCACAGAGCGTCAGCCGCTCCATGGAGACGTGGATGCGCTCCTCGCTCATGCCGAGCGCAAGCAGGTGCTCTGCCGCCGCCTTCATCATGGAACCGGGACCGACGATATAGACGCGAACGTCGCCGCGCACATCCTCTTCGGTGATCGTATCGAGCACGCGGCCCGGTTTCCCGTCATCGGCAACGTATGAAATCTCACCGTAGGCAGACAAAACGTCCTCATGCGCCTCGGTCTCGTGCCTGACGGGTACGCCTACCTTCATCTTCATGGGAATCTTGAGCTTTTCGAGCTGCTCTGCGATCAGCGGCAGTACCGCAACGCCGCTGCCGCCAGCGAGCAGCAGCGCCCGCTCGGACGGCTCGATGCGCATCGGCTTTCCGTACAGTCCGCGTGTGTAGACCGTGTCGCCCTCCTTGAGTGAGAAGCAATACTCGGAGAAAAAGCCGCGCTTGCGGATGAGGAATTTGAGCGGCCGATTCCCCGCGACGGAAAACGGCTTCTCCCCTACCTGCGGCACCCACAAAAATGCAAACTGACCGGGGCAGCAGTTCATTTCGCCCGAGAGCGTCAGCTCACGCATATCACCCGAGACCGTTCTCGCTTTGAGGACGGTGCGTTTCTGATACTGCAGTCTGTTGCCGGAGATGAGATACGGCGTCACGTCCGCCCCGCTCTTGAGCGCGGCAAAATAGTTTTCGTAGTCTTTCATCTCAAGGCGGGAGAGCGCGGAGCCGATGCCGACGCTGTCCGCACCGGCTTCGATCATCCGGCGCACGTCGAGCGCCGTAGTCATGCCGCCCATGCCCAGCACGATCGGCACGTCACCCACGGCGGCGCGGATCTCGCGCAC
>JAZLIU010000155.1:0-6611 GCA_045617565.1 Oscillospiraceae bacterium | reverse complement strand
TGGCCTCCGACTTGACCTGGGAAAAGGGCGAAAGCACGATGCAGAAGCACGCGCTTTCCCACGCGCTGGAAAAGGGCAATCTCAAGCCGGGCGAGCTGGACGCGGTGTTTGCCGGAGACCTGCTCAACCAGTGCATCGGCTCATCGTTCTCGCTGCGCGAGTTCGGCATTCCCTTCTACGGGCTTTACGGCGCGTGCTCGACGATGGGCGAAAGCCTGTCTCTCGCGGCGCTGCTCATTGACGGCGGCTTCGCCTCGCGTGTCGCCGCGCTGACCTCGTCGCACTTCTGCACCGCCGAGCGGCAGTACCGGATGCCCGTGCCCTATGGCTCGCAGCGCACGCCGACGGCACAGTGGACGGCGACGGCAAGCGGCTGCTGCATCCTCGGAGATAGCGGCGGCGGCCCGTACGTCACGCACGTCACGACCGGCAAGATCGTTGACAAGGGCATCACCGATCCGAACAACATGGGCGCGGCGATGGCACCCGCGGCGTATGATACGCTCTCGGCGCTCTTTCGCGACACACACACGAAGCCGGAGGACTATGACCTCATCGTCACCGGTGATCTGGGGCTTTTAGGACACGACATCGTCGCCGATTTCTTTGAGCGCGACGGTATGCCGCTCGGCGAGCGCTTCACGGACTGCGGCTTGCTGCTCTACGACCGCAAGGCGCAGGATATGCACTGCGGCGCCTCCGGCTGCGGGTGCAGCGCATCCGTCCTCAATGGGTATCTGCTGCGCGCCATGCGGGAGGGCAAGTGGAGCAGGATCATCTTCGCACCGACCGGCGCGCTGCTCTCCCCTACCTCGTCGTTCCAGGGTGAGAGCATCCCCGGCATCTGCCACGCGGTCATTCTGTCCAACACGAAGGAGGGTTAATTGTGGAGTATATCAAAGCATTCATATGCGGCGGCATCCTGTGTGCCATCGGCCAGATCCTCATTGACAAAACGAAGCTCACCCCCGCGCGCATCCTCACCGGCTACGTCGTTGCCGGCGTGATCCTCACCGCCGTCGGCGTGTACGGCCCCATCGTGGAGTGGGGCGGCGCGGGTGCGACGGTGCCGCTGCTCGGCTTCGGCTATTCTCTCGCCAACGGCGTGCAGAAAGCAGTCGTGGAAAAGGGCTGGCTGGGCGTTCTGACCGGCGGGCTGACCGCCACAGCGGGCGGCATCGCGGCGGCGGTGGTCTTCGGCGTACTGATGGCGCTTTTGTTCAAGGGCGGCGACAAGCGTTGATTTTGCGCGAAACCTGTGGTAAACTGGCGGCAGAAATAAAGTAAACGCAGGAGGTGTCCTCCTTTGACCGAAAATTTTGTTGTCACGGGCATGACCTGCTCGGCGTGCTCAGCCCACGTGGAAAAGGCGGTCAGTAAGGTCGCGGGCGTGGAGAGCGTCGCCGTCAACCTGATGACGGGGCGCATGAGCGTGACGTTTGACGAAAGTAAGACCTCCCCCGCCGTCATCTGCGACGCCGTCATTGCCGACGGCTACGGCGCGGAGCTCGCGGCGAATACCGACGCGCACCGTCAGCAGGAAAAGCAGGACGAGGCGACACGCGCGATGCGCCGCCGCCTCATCCTCTCGATCTGCTTCCTTGTGCCGCTGTTCTATATCGCCATGGGGTACAACATGGGCTGGCCGCTGCCGCAAATGCTCCGTGAAAACTTCTCTATCTTTGTTGCAACACAGATCGTGCTGCTCGTCCCCATTCTCGCCTCCAACCGTTCTTACTTTACCGTCGGCTTTTCGCGGCTCCTGCGCGGCGCGCCGAATATGGATTCGCTTGTCGCCCTCGGTGCGGCGGCGGGCATCGTTTACAGCATTCTCTCGCTCCTCGGCATCGTCGGAGATACGCCGGAACTGTATTTTGAGTCGGCGGGCATGATTCTCTCGCTCGTGACGGTCGGAAAATTCTTGGAGCAGCGTTCGCGCGGCAGGACGACAAGCGCCATATCCTCCCTTCTCGCGCTCGCGCCGGAGTCCGCCGTGGTGCTGCGTGACGGGCGGGAGCAGACCGTCCCCCTCGCGGAGGTCGCCGTCGGGGACATTGTGATCGTCCGGCAGGGCGGGCGCATTCCCGTGGACGGCACGGTGATCGAGGGTGAAGCCGCCGTGGACGAGTCCGCCCTCACGGGCGAAAGTCTGCCGGTGGAAAAGCGCACGGGTGACGCCGTCACCGCCGCGACGATCAACCGCAGCGGCTACTTAAAGCTCACCGCCGAGCGTGTCGGCGACGACACGACGCTCTCGCAGATCGTGCGCCTGATGGAGGAGGCAAGCTCCTCGAAAGCGCCCATTGCCAAGCTCGCCGACAAAGTGAGCGGCATCTTCGTTCCCGCCGTCATCTCGATCGCGCTCATCGCCGCGCTCGTGTGGTATTTTATCGGCGCTCAGAGCGCGAGCTTCGCGCTTTCCATCGGCATCGCGGTGCTCGTCATTTCGTGTCCCTGCGCGCTCGGGCTCGCCACGCCCGTCGCCATCATGGTCGGCACGGGGAAAGCCGCCGAGCAGGGCATTCTCATCAAAAGCGCCGAGAGCCTGGAGCAGCTCCACAAGGTCGATACCGTCGTACTGGACAAGACCGGCACGGTGACGGAGGGGCTGCCCCGCGTCACCGAAATCATTCCGCTGGGCACGGTCACGGCGGAGGAACTTCTGTGCACGGCGGCGTCCGTCGAGGCGCAGTCCGAGCATCCGCTCGCGCACGCCATCGTACAGGAGGCGCAATCGCGCAAGATCCCGCTCGTTGATGCCGTCACGGACTTTGCCGCCACCGCGGGCGGTGGCGTGGAGGCGATAGTCGACGGTGCACACATCTGCGGCGGCAACCGCCGTTTGATGGAGCAAAAGGGCGTGCCGCTCGCCGCCTTTGACGATGTCGCCAAGCGCATGGCAGACGAGGGCAAAACGCCGCTCTATTTTGCCGAGGACAAGCAGTTGCTCGGCGTGATCGCCGTAGCGGATACCATCAAGGAAGCAAGCTTTACGGCTATCAATGCGCTCAAACGCGATGGGGTGCGCCTCGTGCTGCTCACGGGCGACAACGCACGCACGGCAAACGCCATCGCCGCGCGTCTCGGCATTGACGAAGTCCTCTCCGATGTGCTGCCGCAGGACAAGGAAAGCTGCATTGCCAAGCTGCAAAACGAGGGACGCTGCGTCGCCATGGTGGGCGACGGCGTTAACGATGCCCCGGCGCTCGCCAGAGCGGACGTCGGCATCGCCATTGGCGCGGGGACGGACATCGCCATCGAGTCTGCGGATGTGGTGCTGATGAAAAGTGACCTGCGCGATGTGGCGTCGGCGATGGCGCTCTCGCGTGCGGTGATCCGCAACATCAAGCAAAATCTGTTCTGGGCGTTTTTCTACAACGCCATCAGCATCCCTGTCGCCACGGGCGCTTTCTTCCCCGCTTTCGGCCTCAAGCTCAACCCCATGCTCGGCGCCGCCGCGATGAGCTTGAGCAGCGTGTGCGTGGTGTCGAACGCGCTGCGGCTGAGAGGGTGGAAGCCGGCGCTTGTCAATACTGAAAATCAAAAGCCGCAGATGGCTCAAAATAAGGAGGAACCCACGATGAAAACCCGTACGATGAAGATTGAAGGCATGATGTGCACGCACTGCTCCGGCCGCGTGGAAAAGGCACTCAATGCCATCGACGGCGTCAGCGCGACCGTCGATCTTGATGCCAAGACCGCCCATGTCACCGCCGAGCCGCAGGTCGAGGACAGCGCGCTCAAAGCTGCCGTCGAGGACGCCGGCTACGAAGTTATCAGCATCGAATAAGGCAACACGCGGCGGAGGACACCCCAATCCTCCGCCGCGGCAAAAAAAGGCAAATCCGCTGCCGATTTTTGTTGACAAACTGCCATCCTCTATGGTAAGATGTGTCCTGCGTTTGAGAGACGGACGCGCCCACGACACGGAGAGATGGCCGAGCGGTTGAAGGCACCGGTCTTGAAAACCGGCGATGTGCGAGCATCCGTGGGTTCGAATCCCACTCTCTCCGCCAACTAAAAAACACCATCGACCTGCGGAAGTACCCAAGAGGCCGAAGGGGCTCCCCTGCTAAGGGAGTAGGGCGTGTAAAAAGCGCCGCGGAGGTTCAAATCCTCTCTTCCGCGCCAAGAAAAAGAGACAGTCGAAAGACTGTCTCTTTTTGTTTCATTCCGTTTCTTACAGCTGGATGCGGGTGCCGGTCTTGCCCTCGATGCCCTCGGCTGCCTTCTCCAGCAGCGTGATGAGTGTAACGCGGCCGGGCTTGGACTTGGCAAAGCCAACCGCTGCCTGCACCTTCGGCAGCATGGAGCCGGGCGCAAACTGCTTTTCGTCGATATACTTGCGCGCCTCGTCCGGCGTCAGCGTGTCAAGATCCTTCTGATCGGGCTTCTTGAAGTTGATGGAGACCTTCTCCACCGCCGTGAGAATGACGAGCATATCGGCGTCGACCAGCTCGGCGAGCTTGGCGGACGCGAAGTCCTTGTCGATAACGGCGGGCTTACCGAACAGCTTACCGTCTCTGCGCACGACGGGGATACCGCCGCCGCCGACCGTGATGACGACCGTTCCGTTATTGAGCAGCGCCTTGACGGTGTTCTTCTCAATGACGTCGATGGGCTTGGGAGAGGGAACGACCTGGCGGTAGCCGCGGCCGGCGTCCTCGACCATCGTGTAGCCCTTTTCCTTGGCGATGCGGTCTGCCGTCTCCTTATCGTAGAACGCGCCGACGGGCTTGGTAGGATGCTGGAAAGCAGGGTCAGCCTCGTCCACGAGCACCTGCGTGACGACCGTGGCAACATCCTTGGTCATGCCGCGCCTCACAAGCTCGTTGCCGATGGCGTTCTGCAGATGATAGCCGATGTAGCCCTGGCTCATGGCGCCGCACTCGGGGAACGGCATATCGGACTTGATGGCCTTGGCTTCGGCAGCGGTGGACATACCGAGATTGATCATGCCGACCTGCGGGCCGTTGCCGTGGGCGATGATGACCTCGTTGCCCTGTGCGATCAGGTCAACGATCGGCTCAGCGGTCTTGGTGACCAGCTCAAGCTGTTCATACGGGGTGTTGCCCAGCGCGTTGCCGCCGAGCGCAATAACGATTCTCTTAGCCATAATGATTTTCCTCTTATCTGATTGTTAATTCTACCTGCTGCAGATCTTGGCGAGTTTTGCAGAAAACTCCTCTGCCGAGGCATTGTCGCGCATGATGATGACAACAGTATCGTCGCCGGAAACACAGCCGAGCATCTGCCCGATCACCATGCTGTCAAACGCTGCGCCGGCCGCCATACCGAGGCCGGGCATTGTTTTGAATACGATGAGATTGTTGGCGTGTGTCACGTGTGTGCCGCACTCCTGCAAAAGCTCCTGCAGGCGTTCGGTAACGTCATAACCGGCGCGCCTCTGCGATACCGTGTAGCGGTATTTCCCGGCATACGGCTCTTTGACGAGATGGAGGCGCTTGATATCGCGGGAGATCGTGGCCTGTGCGCAGTCGATGCCGCGCCCTTTCAGCTTTTCGATCAGATCTTCCTGAGTTTCGACCGTACCGCTTTCCACGATCTCAAGAATTGCTTTCTGGCGTTTATTCTCCATATGCAAACTTTTCCCCTCATAGCGTTCCCGAAAACAGATCTGCCGCTGCACCCCATCCGATCGAGGTGCACAGATGCGCCATTCGACCTCACAGGTCGTCTCTGTTCACGGGGCAGGACATACAGCGCGGGCCGCCGCGCCCACGCGAGAGTTCGGACGAAGGGACGGTCAAAACCGTCAGTCCGTGCTGCGCGAGCAGCTCGTTGGTAACGTAGTTGCGTTCATACGTCACGACCTTGCCCGGCTCGATGCACAGCGTGTTGGACCCGTCGTTCCACTGCTCCCGCTGTGCCGCCATCAGATCTCCCCCGCCGCAGCGGATCAGATCGACCGCGGGCAGCTTCAGCTCAAAGGCAAGGATCTTTCGGAGTTCTTCCCTGCGGGCGCCGAATTGCAGTTCGCCATCCGCGCCGAGCGTCATTTCGTAGACCGCAAGCGGCCCCTCGATCTCGGGATGGATGGTAAATTTGTCGTGATCGACCATGGTGAACACCGTGTCGAGATGCATGAACGCGCGGGTATCGGGAATGTCAAACGCAAGCACTTTTTTGAACGAGGAGCCGCGCAGAAGATTTCGCGCAAAGGTCTCAGCGCCGGAAACCGTCGTCCGTTCGGAAAGGCCGACGGCAACGATGTCCTTTGAGAGCACCAGCACGTCGCCGCCCTCAATGGAGAAGCTGTCGCCGAGGTCGTACCACATCTGATTGTCCGGCGTAGCAAAGTCCCTGTTGTAGAGGAACATATACTTCAGCAGCAGTGCTTCCCGCTTGCGTGCGGGTGTATGCATCCGGTGGATGTTGATGCCGTTTCCGACGCAGGCACCGGGATCCCTCGAAAAATAGAGGTTGGGCATCGGCTCGGAGACAAACGGATAGCTGTCATTCACAAGGTCCATCAGAGACGTCGGCTTCTCACGCGATACCTCGCAGCGCCTGATGCCGGCGATGAGCTTCTCCACCATCTGCCGCGGCGGCAGGGCAAGAAGATGCTCCGTCAGCTCTTCGCGCAGTCC
>JAZLIU010000154.1:0-2324 GCA_045617565.1 Oscillospiraceae bacterium | reverse complement strand
CGTCTCGCCGACGTAGAGCACGTACCCGTCGGCAAAGCAGCGCCAGTCCTTCGTGATCATCCACAACTCGTTTTTGCCCGGAATGTCCTTTGCGGAGATAAAATGATACCCCGCCGGAAATTCGGGCAGGTGGATCGCCTTGATCTTCCCGCGCGGCACGCTTGAGCGCACCATGTAGGCGTACTGCATATCGGGCAGCGTCAGATCGCAGACGTACTTCGCCTCGCCGCGCGCCTTTTGCACCGCGTCCACGCGGACGACGCGGTCGCCGATCTTCGTTGCCGCTTTTTTGTTGTTGACTGCTTCAGACATGGGAAACCTCCTTCAGCGATCCTGCTGAATGACCGCTTTTTGCGGAAAATTCGAATCATTCTGATTTTTCGGTAAATTACTCCAGTTTCATCGTTTCTATTTTAGCACAGGTTGTTCACCTTGTACAGCAATAGCGTAATCCTATCTTGAGAATAGCGCGTGTATTTTCCGCTTGCGCCGGAAATACTGTCTGTGGTAAAGTAAGGCTATGAAAGAAAAGAGTTGAGCTTATGAAACACGATCTTTCCATCGGCTGTATCGTCATGGCAGCCGGCAACGCAAAGCGCTTCGGCGACAACAAGCTCGCCGCCGTAGTCGACGGCAAGACGCTCATCGAGCGCGCGCTCGACGCCGTGCCAAGCGAGCAGTTCTCCCGCGTCGTCGTGGTCACGCAGTATGATGAGATCGAACCGCTCGCGCGAAGCCGCGGCTTTGAAACGATCCGCAATCAGCATCCCGACTGGGGCATCAGCCACACGATCAGTCTCGGCACGCACGAGCTTCAAAACGAGTGCGACGCGATCTGCTACATGGTCTCCGACCAGCCGCTGCTGCGGCGCGAGAGCATCGCAGGCGCGGTTGACTTCTTCCGCGAAAACAGCGACCATATCGTAGGCCTTGCCCACGACGGGACGCGCGGCAATCCGTGCATCTTCCCGCGTAAGTTTTTCCCCGAACTCATCGCGCTGCGCGAGGACAGGGGCGGAAACACCGTCATCCGCGCACACGAGGACGCGCTCCGCCTTTACGAGGTGGACAAGCAGGAGCTCACCGACGTGGACACGCCGCAGGCACTGCGCGATCTACTGAAATAATCTTTACCAGCTTCCCGCGGACGCGGGAAGCTGGTCTTTTTACCACCAGTAGCGCGGCATTCTGGGACGCTCATACGGCGTTTTCATCAGCGGCAGACTCGTGCGCATCTCGCCGTCAAGCGTAAAGTACGCGCCTGCCACGGCGGGCGCCGTGGGGATCGTGGTGATCTCGCCGATGCCGATGGCGCCGCACGCCATGTCCTGTCCTTCTTTCTCCACAAGGATGCTGTGAATTGCCGGCACTTGATTGGCGCGGAACAACCCGAGCGTGCCGAACCGCGCAGAGGGCACGCAGTCGTAGAGCGGATAGTGCTCGGTGAGCGTGAATCCGAGCGCCATCGTCACGCCGCCCTCGATCTGCCCCTCGCAGCTCGTGGGGTTGATCGCCTTGCCGACGTAGTGCGCCGCGTCGATTTCTTTGATCGTGCCGTCGTCGTTGAGAATGCAGACCTGCGTTGCATAACCGTATGCAACGTGGCTGTCGGGGTTTTCCTTATCCTGCGTACCGAGCGGGTCGGTTTTGGCGAGGTATTCGCCGTAAAATTCCTGCCCCTCGAGCTTCTTCCAATCGACAGTTGCATTCGCGCCAAGCTCCGTCCCGATTACCCCGCCGTCGCAGTTGCTGCCCGGCAGCGTCTCCATTCCCTTTCGGTGCGCGATGCCCGCATAGTCGGACACCGCCACGTCCGCGCCCGCGGCTTTGAGCAGCTTCTGGCACGCTCTGCGGCAGGCTTCGCCGGTGACGAGTGTCTGGCGGGAACCCGAAGTCGTGCCGGAGTCCGGCGCGTTCACAGTGTTCGCCGCCTCATAGACGACGTCCTCTCGTTTGCAGCGCAGCATCGTGCACACGATCTGCGTGAGCACCGTGCCGAGTCCCTGTCCGATGCAGGACGCGCCGGAGCGGATGTGTATTTTCACGTCCTGCACCGCCACGATGCAGCGCCCCGTATCGGGAATGCCGACGCCCACGCCAGCGTTCTTCATCGCGCAGGCGATCCCGACGTATTCGTTGTTCTCGCAAAGGTCTTTCACCGCTTCCAGCGTCTCCACCAAACCGGTAGACGGCGGTGCGATCTGTCCGTTGGGGAGTACCTGACCCGGGCGGATGGCGTTGCGGTAGCGGATCTCCCACGGGGAGATACCCAGCTCATGCGCCATTTTGGTCAATGTCATTTCGAGCGCGTAGCAGGTCTGCGT
>JAZLIU010000153.1:0-2288 GCA_045617565.1 Oscillospiraceae bacterium | reverse complement strand
AACGTCACCGGCGACATCTCCTGCGCCTGCTGCGTGACCAAGTGGGAGAGCAAGAAGGCTCCCGCTGCCAAGTAAGGGAATGCTTATCGAAAAACGATGAACGGATCCTGCCGGGAGAATACTGTAAAAGATTGATAAAATCACACGGTATTGCAGTACCGTGGTACACACAGGTCCCGTGCGGCTGCGCAGCCGCACGAGACCTGTGGCCTTTTTGTGCCGTCAGTCCTTTGCCGTTACCTCCTTTGGACATGAAAATGCTCCCTTCATGGCCAACAGTGTTTTTTATCGCACGGTTGTTCATAAAGGGAACATTTCCCACTTTTATCGTTATCTGCTCTTTTCGCAGCGGCTTACAGCTCCACCAGATCATACTCCCGCGAGCCGAAGCCGAGTGCCGCGGCCGCCTCGATGGTGTGGATGCCGCCGCGCGTCTCGATGCGCTTGATGAGGTGCTTCTGCCCGGGATCGTCCGTCGCGGCGTAGACGAGGTCGATGCACGCTTGATCGAGCGCCACGGGGTCGAGGGACGCGAGCATCCCGATGTCGCGCATGCAGGGGTCTTCCGCCACGGCGCAGCAGTCGCAGTCCACGGAGAGGTTCTTCATGACGTTGATATACGCGGCGTCCCCCTTGAAGAAATCGACCACGGACATCGCCGCGTCCGCCATCGCCTCGCAGAAGCCCTCTTGCGTGGCGCAGTTTTCCCAAATGACGTTCTGATCGGTCACCTTACCGCCGGAGTGGATCCAGCATTTGCCCGCGCTCGACGCGCAGCCGATGGAAAGCTGCTTGAGTGCGCCGCCGTAGCCGCCCATCGGGTGCCCCTTGAAGTGGGAGAGGACAAGCATGGCATCGTAATTCTGCATATTCTTGCCGACGAGGTTCTTTTTCAGCACCTTTCCGTTCGGAACGGCAAGCTCCGGATCGGGTCCCTCGGCATCCATCAGGTCGGTGGGGAAATAATGGCTCCAGCCGTGGTACTCAATGAGCTTGCGGTGCTTTTGCGTGGTGTTGCGCTCGCCCTCATAGGCGGTGTTGCACTCCACGACTGTGCCGCCGACGGTGTCGATCATCGGCTTCCAGAAGTCGGGGCGCAGGAAGTTCTGATTGCCCTTTTCGCCGGAATGCACCTTGACGGCGACCTTGCCGGAAAGCGTTTTTCCCAGCGCGGCATAGAGCGCGACGACCTTTTCGGGCGTGATATCGCGGGTGAAGTAAACGGTGGCTTTCATGTTTTTCCCCTTTCACCGGTAGATTTTCTTTATTATGCCCTACTCATGCCGTTTTTGCAACAGAAAAAGCAGCCGTTCGGCTGCTTTTTCGTTACTTTTTGCAATAGCTTTCGATAGCGCGGGCGGCAAATTCCGCCGTCCCCTCGCCGCCAAACGCGTCGATATTCGTGCGGAAGCGTTCGTCCTGCGTGTACATCTCGCCGAGCGAGGCGAGAATTTCCTTCGTGCAGGGGTAGAAGTTCTTTGTGATATGCTCCTGTAAGGCTTTCACCTTCTCCTGCACCGCCGACGCATCGGGCGACAGCGTGCGGTCTGCACCGATGTCGGTGAGAATTCGCATGAGCGCCTCGCCCGCGGCGTTGTTCTCCGCTGCGCTTTTGCCCTTCTTTTCAAATTCACGGTAGGCGGCGGTATCGCCCCACTTCCTCTTTGCTTCGGCGGCATAAGCGACAAGCTCACTTCTGTCAAACGCAGAAAAATCCATGTTGACTCCTTTCTTTCTCTCGCGTGCCAATTCGATCAGCCGCTCAAGCCGCTCCTTTTGCAGCGTTAAAAGCGCGATCTGATCGTTGAGCGCCCGCTGTGCGTCAAAATCCGGCTGCGCGAGAATGGCTTTGATCTCTTTGAGCGGGAATTGCAGCTCACGAAACAGCAAGATCGTCTGTAAACGGCTCACCGCCGCATCGTCATACAGCCGGTAGCCCGCCTCGCTTACCTTTGTCGGTTTCAGCAGTCCGATAGCGTCATAGTGGTGCAGCGTGCGCACACTGACCCCCGTGAGTTCGCTCATCTCGTGTACGGTTCGCATGCGTTATCCCCCCTCATACGGCCAGTATAAACTATGACGCAGCGTCAGAGTCAAGTGGTTTTTATCTGTTGGATCAATCCAGGATTTCCTCGATCAGAAGCTGCGCGAATTCACAGCTCGTATATGCGGCAAACTTCTGATACAAATCGGACTTTCTGCTGTCTGCAAAATCGCACACGCTCTTTGCGATGATCGCTTTCGGACGCGGCTGCGTTTCATGCGATGCGGCATAGGCGACCCCATAG
>JAZLIU010000152.1:0-5970 GCA_045617565.1 Oscillospiraceae bacterium | reverse complement strand
TATCCGCCCGCCGCGCATTCTTCTTGCGATGCTCGTCGGCGCGTCGCTGAGCATCGCGGGCGCAGCATATCAGGGGGTGTTTCGCAACGCGATGGCGGCGCCCGACTTTCCCGGCGCGTCCTCGGGCGCGGCGTTCGGCGCGGCGCTGGCGATCCTGCTGGGACTATCGTCCTATCTTGTGACCGCCGCGGCGTTCTGCTTTAGTCTGCTGACGGTCGCGCTCGTCTTTTTTGCCGCACGCCGCGCGCCCGGTAAACGCGCCGCCAATCTCATCCTCGCGGGCATCATGGTCTCCTCGCTCTTCTCGTCGGGCACGTCGTACCTAAAGCTCGTTGCCGATCCTTCGAGCAAGCTGCCGGAGATCACCTACTGGCTGATGGGATCCTTCAGCGGCAAGACCTGGGGCGACGTGCGTTTTGCGCTGCCCGTGCTGCTGCTCGGCACGGTGCCGCTGCTGCTTCTGCGCTGGCGCATCAACCTCCTCACGATGGGCGACGATGAAGCGCACGCGATGGGCGTGGACGCGGACAAACTGCGGCTCGTGATCGTGCTGTGCGCCACGCTCGTGACGGCGGCAAGCGTCGCAGTCTCCGGCGTGATCGGCTGGGTTGGGCTTGTGGTACCGCACATGGCGCGGCGCATCGCGGAGAACAACTACCGCCGTCTCCTGCCGACAACGCTGCTGCTCGGCGCACTCTTCCTTCTCGCGGCGGACGATTTATGCCGGTGTCTGCTGGCGGTGGAAATCCCCATCGGCATATTGACCTCGTTCCTCGGCGCGCCGTTCTTCCTCGCGCTGATGCTGCGAAAGGAGGCGAACCTGTGAATCTGACCGTTTCCAATCTCGGCTTTGCGTATGACCGCCGCCCCATCCTGCAAGATGTGAGTTTCTCGCTCGGCGAGGGACAGCTCGTGGCGCTGCTCGGCTGCAACGGCGCGGGCAAAACGACGCTGCTGCGCTGCATTCTGGGCCTCAATGAGGGCTACACGGGCAGTATCACCGTGGATGGTGGTGAGGTGCGCACGCTCCGTCCGCGCGAGCTTTCGCACCGCATCGCGTACATTCCGCAGGTGCACTATCCCGCCTTCCGATACAGCGTGCTTGAGATGGTGCTCATGGGCACGACGCACCGCCTCTCGGCGGTCGGCGCGCCCGGGACGCGTGAGGAAGCCGCCGCACTTGATGCGCTACGCGCGCTCGGTGCGGAGTCGTTCGCGCAACGCGACTACGGCAAGATCTCCGGCGGCGAACAGCAGCTCGTGCTCATTGCCCGCGCACTCGCACAGGGAACAAAGCTGCTGCTGATGGACGAGCCGACCGCAAGCCTCGATTACGGCAACCAGCAGCGCGTGCTCGCCACCGTGCGGCAACTCACGCACGAGGGCTACACGGTGCTGCTCTCGACACATGACCCGCAGCACGCGCTCACCTACGCTGACCGCATTCTCGCGCTCTCCGGCGGCGCACTCATCGCCGACGGCGCACCGCGCGACGTGCTCACCCCCGCGCTCATCCGAACGCTCTACGGTGTGAACGCCGTTTTCTCCCCCGATGGGAACTACATTCTGCCAAAGGAGGCGCTGTGATGCTTGTCTGGACACCTGACACCGTTCGCTTCCGGCGCGACGCCGCGCAGTACGGAACGTACCACAAAACGCTCGCGGCACACCTCGCGGCATATCTTCCATCTGACGCGCACGTCTGCGATGCGGGCTGCGGACTGGGGGATCTCTCCCGCACGCTTGCGCCGTACTGCAAGCGCGTCACCGCCATCGACAGCAGCGCACTCGCGCTCGCCGTGCTGCGCGAGGGCGCGCCGGAAAACGTCGAAATCCGCGAAGGCGACATCTTCACGCTCTCCCCCGCTGAGCGGTACGACGCGATGGTCTTCTGCTTCTTCGCCGCGATGGACGACGCGCTGCTGCTGGCGAAAAAGCATTGCCGCGGCAAGGTCATCCTCGTCAAGCGAGGCTGGACACAGCATCGCTTCTCGCCGCAAAACGAGTCGGTGCGGCGCGATGCCTGCGCGGAGGCATCGCAGTATCTCCGCACGCGCGGCATTCCGTTCCTGCGCGAGGAGCTGACGCTCGACATGGGGCAGCCGCTTCGCTCGAAGGCCGACGCTGTGCGCTTTTTTGAAGCCTATGGCAATGAAACCGTCACCTTTTCGGACATTGAAGTGCGGCTCGTGAAAACGGACGACGCCGCGTTTCCCTATTATCTCCCGCAGGAAAAGCCGCTGGGCATCTTTATTTTCGACGCAAAGGAGATCCCGTGATGAAAAGGGTGTTTTCTCTCCTGCTCGCACTCGCGATGCTGCCCTCCCTCATCGGCTGCGCCGCGCAGACATCCGCGCCCGAGGCATCCGAAACCCGCACTTTTACCGACTCCTGTGGCCGCACGGTGGAGGTTCCCGCGCAAATTACAAAGGTCGCTGTCTCTGGTACGATGGCGCAGATGCTCGTTTTCGCGCTCGCGCCTGATACGCTTGCGGGCGTCGCGGGAAAGTGGGACGAGAGCGCGCGGGACTATCTGGACGCGAAATATTACGCGCTCCCCGTGCTCGGTCACCTATACGGCGGCAAAGGCGAGCTGAACCTCGAAACGCTGCTCGCATCAAACGCACAGGTCGTCATCGACGTGGGCGAAGCGAAGGACGGCATCGCGGACGACCTCGACCGGCTCTCCGCGCAGACAGACGTCCCCTTTGTCCACATCGCCATGACGACCGACACGATGGGCGACGCTTTCCGCATGCTCGGTGAGCTGCTGGGCACGGAGACGGAAGCCGAGGAGCTGGCGGTCTACTGTGAGCGCGTCTATGCGCGCGCAAAGGAGATCGCCGCAAGCGTGGAGAAGGTGCGTCTCCTTTACTGTCTCGGCGGCAACGGTCTGAGCGTCATCGCAAAGGACTCCTATCAAAGTGAGCTGATCGACCTGCTCGCGGACAACTGCGCCGTTGTCGACGCGGCGAGTGCCAAGGGAACGGGCAGCGAAGCCGACATGGAGCAGCTCCTTTTGTGGGATCCCGATGTGATCCTTTTCGCGCCGGACAGCATCTACGATACCGTCGCAAGCGATCCCGTCTGGCAGCAGCTCACCGCCATCCGCACGGGACGGTATTACGAGGTCCCGTTCGCTCCGTACAACTTTATGGGCTTCCCGCCGTCCGTGCAGCGCCTTGCCGGAATGCTGTGGCTTCCCAAACTTCTGTACGGCGACGCGGCTCCCTACGATCTGCAAAGTGAGCTGAGCGAGTTCTATGAGCGTTTCTACCACTGCTCACTCACCGACGGGCAGTACCGTGCGCTGATGAAACACTCTATCGGCAAATAAAAAAACATCCCGCCGTTGGCGGGATGTTTTTTCGTTTATTCTTCCTCTGTGAGCTTGCCGAAATACTTGTCGTGCGTTTTCTGATACGACTCGTTGAAGAACGGGTCGTTGCCCTGATGCAGCTCGTGGATGTAATCGTGGTGATTGTTCATGATGTTCTTGTCGAACATGGAGAGCGTGTAGACGCCGATGTTCGAGCACTGGTCGGCAATACGCTCGATGTTGACGAGGATGTCGAGGAACGTGAGTCCCGCGTAGACCGTGCACAGCCCGTCGCGCAGGCGGCGAATGTGGTTGGAGCGGAGCGTGGCCACGAGGTCGTCCACGACCTCCTCCACTGGCTCGATGCAGCGCGCCGCCTGATTGTCCGTTGCGGCAAAGGCCTGGTAGGCGTAGCCGATGATCTCCTCGAGCGCTTCCTTGAGCACTGCGATCTCCTGCTGCGCCATCGGCGAAAGCTGCACGTTGCGATTCAAAAGCTCCTGCGCGTTCTCCGTGAGGTTCACGGCATAGTCGCCGATGCGCTCAAACTCGCTGAAGCACTGGATGTAGTAGTTGAGCAGGTCGTTTCCGTGACCGGTGGGCACGTGCGGAGAGAGCTTGATGAGGTAATTGTCCACGTGGTCGGCGAGCTTGTCGATGTGATCCTCGTTTTCGTTGATGACATCAACGGCTTTCTGATCATACAACTGCAGATTGTCCATCGCGCCGGAGACGGCGGAGCGGGCAAGGCGCGCCATCGTGGTGATCGCCTCCGATGCGCCGGAGAGTGCCAGTGCGGGGGAAGAGAAGAACTTCTCGTCGAGCAGCTCCAGCTCGTGATCGACGTTCTCGCCGATCTCCTTGTCGTCCTTGACGATCTTGCGGGAGAGCTGTTCAAACTTGCCGCACACCGGCAGCAGCACGATCGCGGCAATCAGGCGGAACGCCGTATGCACGTTGGCGATGCCGCCGGAGGTCATCACCTTATTCCACAGCGGATCGAGCACGCCGAAGTTTTTCAGCAGCAGCATCCCCACGATGATGAGGATGGAACCGGCAATATTGAAAAGAATGTGAATGACGCCCGTGCGCTTGGCGTCCGCCTTGGAGCCGATGGAGCAGACGATGGCGGTCGTCACGCAGTCGCCGATGTTGACGCCGATGATGATGGCGTAAACGGAGGAAAACGTCAGCGCGCCGGTCATGGAGATCGCCTGCAAAATACCGATCGTCGCGCTGGAGCTTTGCAGCAGGAACGCAACGCCCGTGCCGAGCAGGAAACCCAAAACGGGAGCATTGGAAAGGCCCATGAACATCCGGGTAAACGTCTCGGACTCCGACAGCGGCGAAACCGCGCTCGTCATGCTGAGAAGTCCCGTAAAGAGAATACCGAAGCCCATCGCGATGCCGCCGACCGTCTCGGACTTGCGCGTTTTGAACGCCATCAAAAAGAGAATGCCGATGACTGCCGCGAGCGGCGCCAGCGTGGAGGGTTTGAAGAGATTGAGCCACGAGGCGGCCGAGGCGTTGACGTCGAGCAGGCGGATGATCTGACCGGTCACCGTCGTACCGACGTTCGCGCCGAGGATGATGCCGATGGATTGATGCAGCGTCAGGATGCCCGCGCCGACAAGGCCGGAGGTCAGCACGATCGTCGCCGTGGAGCTCTGGATCACCGCCGTGACCGCAAGGCCGAGGAAGAAACCCGTCAGCGGGCTGTTCGTCACCTTTTCCATCGCGCGCTTGAGCGCGTCGGTTGAGCCTCTTTTCAGCCCGTCGCCCATCAGACGCATACCGTAGAGGAACAGCGCGAGGCCGCCGAACAGTGTAATAATGTTAAAAATCGTCATATGTATATACCCCACCCTTTGTCTCTAAACAAAAGCTGCTATGTGATCGGTCAAAGACCGCTGTTTTAAGCCCAACCCTCACCAAATACAATATTACATTAGTGCAGAGGAAAATGCAATAGATTTGTTCATTATACTTTTCAATAAATGGCACTTGCATTTCGTTGATTGCATGGTAAAATAAATTCAGCTTTTCAGGAGGAATTACATCTATGCTTACTGCTTCCAACCCAATCGGCTTGATAGATTCCGGCGTCGGCGGGCTGACAGTCGTCCGTGAGCTGCAGCGCATCCTGCCCGGTGAAGATATCATTTATTTCGGTGACAGTGCCAACTGTCCCTATGGAAACAAAACCTCCGATCAAATTTTTGCTTTGGGTTGCAATATGCTTAAGTTCCTCGGTGATAACAACGTCAAATGTACCGCCCTCGCCTGCAATACCACCTCAAGCATAGTGGATCGATTTCGTTCCTGCTTTGACTACCGCATCATCAGCATCGTGGAAGAGGCCGCCAAGTACGTCATCCGTGAAAAGCTTGACTCCGTCGGTCTGATCGCCACCGAATTTACGGTCGCATCCGGCAAGTACGCGGAGCTTATTCATAACGGCAATCCCTCTTGCCGTGTCGTCGGCAAGGGTTCCCCCCTGCTCGCCGCTCTCGTAGACCGCGGCGACTTCAACCGGCACGACATCAATCTTGAGATCACCACGCAGGTGGACAACATTCTCTCCCGCGAGAAGGTCGAAAACCTCATCCTCGGCTGCACGCACTACCCCATCGTGGAGGACAATTTCCGCG
>JAZLIU010000151.1:0-9535 GCA_045617565.1 Oscillospiraceae bacterium | reverse complement strand
TACAGCGATATTCTCACCACCGGCATGACGGAGGAGGAGATCACGGAGCATACATCCGACCTCCGGCTCAAGCAGTGGCGCAACAAGGCCATCAACGATACCTACGAGCCTGGTTCCACGTTCAAGACGCTCACGCTTGCCATGGCGCTCGAAGAGGGCGTGGTCAACCTGAACTCCACCTTTTCCTGCGGCGGCGCGGTCAATGTTGAGGGCGAAACCATCCACTGCTCCAAGCGCGACGGACACGGCACACAGAATCTGACGACAGCGTTTGCAAACTCCTGCAACCCCGCGTTCATCAACATCGGGCTTCGCATCGGCAATGAGAAGTTCTACGATTATATGAAAGCGTTTGGCCTTGTGGAAAAGACCGGAATCGACACCACAGGCGAGGCGGTCGGCTTCGTCAATAAAGAAATCACCTACTCCACGCTGGCGCTTGCATGCTATGCGTTCGGGCAGAACTTCAACGTCACGCCCATGTCGCTCCTTTCCGCCACGATCGCCTGCATCAACGGCGGGTATCTGCGCACGCCCTACATCGTCGATCAGATCGTCGATCAAAACGGCAACATCACCTATCAGCACGATTCAACCCCCATCCGTCAGGTCGTCTCGCAGGAGACGAGCGCGCTCGTGCGCCAGATCATGGAAAACGAAGTGGCGACCGGCACCGGCAAGAACGGTCAGGTCGCGGGCTACCGCCTCGGCGGTAAGACCGGTACGGCGGATAAGGTCGGCGGCGGCGTGATTGTTTCATTCGCCTGCTATGCGCCTGCCGACGATCCGCAGGTCATCATGCTCCTCACGCTCGACGAGCCGAGCGAGTATACCGGCACCTACGTTTCCGGCGGCAACATGGTCGCGCCGGTCGCCAGCACCGTCATGGCGGAGATCCTGCCGTATCTCGGCATCGAGCCGAACTACACCGCCGAGCAGCTTGTCGGCGCAGATAAGACCGTGCCGAACGTTACGGGGCTGACCACGGAGCAGGCGGCGGCAAAGCTCAAGGAGGCTGGCTTTATCTGCCGCATGCTCGGCGAGGAAAAGACCGTCACCGATCAGACGCCCGTTGGCGGTGCGATCGTGCCGAACAATGCCGAGATCCTGCTCTATTGCGGCAGCGAAAAATCCACGGACAAGTGCATCGTGCCGAGCGTCGTGGGCGACAGCGCCGCAACATCCAATCAGAAGATCGTCAACGCAGGGCTTATCATGGGCGTTGCGGGCGTTACGAACCGCAGCTCATCGTCCGTGCGTGCGATCTCGCAGAGCATTGCGCCCGGGACGGAGGTCGAGGCAGGCACGGTCATCCGCGTCCAGTTCAGCGACAGCTCCGTCACCGACTGACGGCGTTTGTGCGGCGCAAAAGTACAAAGGAAGGTACCGGAAAGCGTTTCGGTATACGGTGAAAAATATGACAGCAATCATCATTGCCTGTGTTCTGAGCTTTGCCGTGGCAGCCGCCGCAGGCAAGGTGCTGATTCCCAAGCTGCGCGCGCTCAAGGCGGGGCAGAGTATCCGCGAGGACGGCCCGACCTGGCACGCGGGCAAATCCGGCACGCCCACGATGGGCGGGCTGATGTTCATCGCGGGCATCTTTGTGTCGATTTTCGTTGTCGGCTTCCGTGGGATGCGGCTCGGCGACTTCAAGCATCTCTACATCTTCGGCTTTGCCCTCATTTTCGGCATCATCGGCTTTCTGGACGACTATCAGAAGGTGAAGCACCACCAGAACCTCGGCTTGACCGCGCTGCAAAAATTTACCCTGCAGCTCGCCGCCGCCGTCGCATTTTTATGCCTCATGCGCTATGAGGGAATGCTCACGCCCAACCTCTACATTCCGTTCGTTCACACGCACCTCATCCTGCCGTGGACGGTCTATATGATCTTCGCCGCGTTCGTCATCGTCGGCACGGCCAACGCCGTCAACATCACCGACGGCATCGACGGCCTTGCCGCAAGTGTGACCGTCCCCGTGGGGCTGTTCTTTGCGGTGGTGGCGACGTGGTGGCCGAATTACGACCAGCTCGGTATTTTCTCCGGCGCACTCGTCGGCGGGCTGCTGGGCTTCCTTGTGTATAATTTCCATCCCGCAAAGGTTTTTATGGGCGACACCGGCTCGCTTTTCCTCGGCGGCACGGTCGCGGCGCTGGCGTTTGCCTACGATATGCCGCTGATCCTTGTCCCCGTCGGCTTCGTCTATATCTGCGAAACGATGTCGGACATCATTCAGGTCGCTTACTTCAAGCTCACGCACGGCAAGCGCATCTTCAAGATGGCGCCGCTACATCATCACTTTGAGCTGTGCGGCTGGAGCGAGGTAAAGCTCGTCGCCGTGTTTACGACGGTGTCCGCGCTGTGCTGCATCGCGGCGGCATTCGGCGTGATGGGCAGATTTAGATTCTAATTCATTTGCCGCTGCGGCGGCAAAAAGAGGGGAGGGGAACATCATGACCAGAGAAGAACGCGCGCTGCACAAGGAACAGCGTGAGCGCGCCAGAGCCATCGAAGCGGCGGCAAGAGAGGCGGGCAAGGGCCCCATCGACGTGCCGTTTCTCCTGCTGGTGCTGCTGCTCACCGGCATTGGCCTTATCATGATGTTCTCGGCGAGCTTCCCCTCCGCCTATTATCAAACGGGAAACCCCGCGTACTACTTTATCCGTCAGGCGATTTTTGCCGCTATCGGCGTTGTGGCGATGTTCATTGTCGGGCGCATCAACTATGAGCGCTTTCGCGGTGTTTCCAAGCTGGCGCTGTTTCTATCCATCGCCCTTTTGGTGCTGGTGCTCGTCCCGGGCGTCGGCATCACGCGCAATCACGCCACGCGCTGGCTCGGCATCCCCGGCACCACGATGCAGTTCCAGCCGTCCGAGCTTGTCAAGCTCGGCGTCATTCTGTATTTTGCCGACAGCATTTCCAAGAAAAAGGGAAAAATGCGCACGGTCAAAGAGGGCATCGTGCCCTATGCGGTTATTCTGGGTATCATCGCACTTCTGATGATGAAAGAACCGCACCTTTCCGGCACGGTGCTCATTCTCGGCATCGGCGCGTGCATGATGTTTGTCGGCGGCATCCAAAGCTATTGGGTGGGCGTCGGCTTTGCCGGCGTCGGCGCGGTGGCATACGCCTATATGAGCGGTCTGATCTCCTATAACTCCTCGCGCATCACCGTCTGGCTCGATCCTCTGAGCAGCTCGGAGCTGAATATGACTGGCGCGGGGTATCAGACGCGCCAGAGTCTGCTTGCCATCGGCTCGGGCGGACTGCTCGGCTTGGGACTCGGGAAAAGCCGGCAGAAATTCATGTTCCTGCCCGAAGAGCACAACGACTTCATCTTCTCCATCGTCTGCGAGGAACTGGGACTCATCGGTGCGACGCTCATCATGCTGCTGTTCGCCATGCTCATCATTCGCGGCTACTGGATCGCGCTGCACGCGCGTGACCGCTTCGGCAGTCTCCTTGCCGTCGGCGTGACCACGCAGATCGCCCTGCAGGTGTTTCTCAACATCGCGGTAGTGACAAACCTGATTCCCAACACCGGCATTTCGCTGCCGTTTTTTAGCTACGGCGGTACGGCGCTTGCCGTGCAGCTTGCGGAAATGGGCATCGTACTGAGTGTATCGCGGCAGATGCCGGCATCATGAGGAGGGACGGTATGCGCGTTATTTTTACCTGCGGCGGCACGGCGGGACACGTCAATCCCGCGCTGGCGCTTGCGGCGTATATGAAAGAAAAAGACCCCGCGGCGCAGATCCTTTTCGTCGGCGCGGAGCGGGGCCTTGAGCGCGACCTCATCGCGCACACGGACTATCCGTTCCGCACGGTCAACATTTCCTCGTTCCACCGCTCCTTCAAACCGAAAGAGCTGCGGCACAACCTCACGAGCGTGCATAATCTGCTGCACGCAGAGCGTGAGGCGAACGAGATCATAAAGGACTTCAAGCCCGACCTTATCGTCGGCACCGGCGGCTACGCCAGCTATCCGCTCGTGCGCTACGGCGCGAAGGCGGGCATCCCCACGGCGGTGCACGAGTCGAACATCGTGCCCGGGCTGACGACACGGCAGCTTGAGGGCTACTGCGACCGCGTGATGGTCGGCTTCGAGGACTGCCGGGCACACTACAAGCATCCGGAAAAGGTGGTCGTTACGGGCACGCCCGTGCGCGGCGACTTCTTCGTCATGACAAAGGAAGAAGCCAAGCGCAAGCTCGGCATCGACGATGGGCGGCCCCATATCGTTTCGTTCTGGGGCAGTCTCGGCGCGGGAGCGATGAACCGCGCGATGGCGGAATTCATCGCGCTTGAGTGTGCGCACGAGCCGTTCCACCATGTTCACGGTGTCGGTTCGATCTGCTGGGAGCAGATGACGGAATGGCTCAAAGAGCGGGGCGTAGAGCCGGAAAAGCACCCGTCTATCGATGTGCGCGAGTATATCTACGATATGGCGGTGCAGATGCGCGCCGCCGACCTTGTGATCTGCCGCGCGGGCGCGTCCACGCTTTCAGAGCTGACGGCGCTCGGCGTGCCGGCGATCTTGGTGCCGTCGCCGAACGTGACGAATCACCATCAGGAAAAGAACGCAAACCTGCTCGGCGAACACGGCGCGGCGCTGGTGCTGGCCGAGGAGGGACTGGACGGCAAGCAGCTTTTCGCTGCGGCAGCGAGCGTTCTGCACGACGGGGAAAAACTTGCGGAGATGTCAAAAAACATGGCATCGCTCGGTGTGCGCGACGCGACGCAGCGTATTTACGAATGCGTGATGAGCCTGCTGAAATAAGCATATAAAAAGAGAGCTTCCGAAGAAGCTCTCTTTTTATGTATCAATTGCTTACTGCAGCATGAAATCGAGATACACGGGGTTGTGGTCGCTGTAAGCATAGTCCGTTTCGATGACGTTGCTGTCGCTCACCGTCACGTTGTCGGACACCACGAAGCCGTCCACCGTGACGCGGAACGTTGAGCCGGGGGTGTACGGCTCCGCCGCCGTGCGGCAGGAGGCGGCAGGTGCGTCGATGTGCAGCGGGACGACGAGCGTTAGGCCGTCCGGCACAATACCGTCGGGGACGGGCTGCGCCCAGGTGTCGCCCTCACGCACGGGAACGCCGAACAGCTCGCCGGAATTGCCGGGCAAATCCTTGTTGAAGTCGCCGCCGGCGATGCAGTAGTTGCCCGCTTCGTATTCCGCCTTCATGTCAGAGAGCAGCAGCTCAAGTTGCTCGACGGCGACCGTGCCGTCGGAGGTGTAGGCGGAGAGGTGGAGATTGTAAAGGACAAGCTCTTTCCCGTTCTCCATCGGAATACGGCTGACGGAGTAGCAACGGTCGAGATCGACCAGCTTCATCAGACTCTCCTCAATCGGCAGCTCGCGGCGCACGGCGGAGCTGATGGGGAAGTGGGAGAGGGTGAGGATGCCCGACTGGTTGGCTCCGTGCGGCTGCGTGAACGGGTAGAAGAGGAACGGGGAATCGTAGTTCTGCGCGAACACGCAGGCATAGTCCCGACCGGCGGAAAAACCCAGCTGTATGAACGGTCTTTCGTCGACGTGGTAGCTGCGCGTGCCGTCAATATCGACCTCCTGCGCCAGCAGCAGATCAGCGTTTTGAGCGGCAATAAAGGAGGAAATACCGTTCAGGTTTTCGATGAGCCGCTCCTTCGACCACGCCCATGACTGCGTGCCGCCGTCCATGAAGAAGTCATAATCTGCCTCGTACGCGCCGAAGCCGATGTTCCAGGAGACAAGGTGATACGGCGTATCTGTTTTGATCGCCTCCGCTGTCGGCGCATTGCCCCCAACGGTCAGATCCTGATCGCCGAGGCGGTGGTAGCTCACAAACACATAAGCAAGGTATGCCGCTGCGACGAGCAGCAGCGCGAGCAGGATGCAAAGAACGATTTTCACGGGACGCTTCAAGGCTTTCATACCATTTTCCTCCCAGATGGAAAATTCTACCGGTATTGTGCCACGCTTTGCGGGTAAATGCAAGTAAAGAGAACATAAAAAGAGTTGACGCACCGGCAGAAAAACGCTATACTGGAGACTGTAATAAAATCGGTATTTTATCGACAGTTTGCCGCACTTTGGAACGCCTTTTCCTCGTCCGCGCATACTATGGGTCAGCTGAAAAACGACTCGGTATGTGGAGGGAAACGGTATGTGTGAGCTGCTGATTCGGGGCGGGAACGCCCTCAATGGGGAACTGACGATACAAGGCTCAAAGAACAGCGTCCTGCCCATTTTGGCGGCGTCGCTGCTGGGGAAAGATACCTGCACCATCGAAAACTGCCCGAAATTGCGGGATGTTGACGCGTCGATCGCCATTTTGCGCCACCTCGGCTGCTGTACGCATTGGGAGGGGGATGCGCTCATCGTCGATACCGCGCACGTCGATCAAAGCGAGGTGCCCGACGCGCTGATGCGCGAGATGCGCTCGTCGGTCATCTTTCTCGGCGCGGTTTTGGCACGCTGCGGCGAGGCAACGCTGTCCTATCCCGGTGGGTGCGAGCTCGGCCCGCGGCCGATCGATATGCACCTTGCTGCGCTGCGTTCGCTCGGTGCGCAGATCGAAGAGCGCGGCGGCAGACACCGCTGTACGGCGCGCGAGCTTGTCGGCTGCGAGATCATTTTGCCGATGCCGAGCGTCGGCGCCACGGAGAACACCATTCTCGCCGCCTGCGGCGCGGAGGGGACGACGGTCATTTACAATGCCGCGCGCGAACCGGAGATCGTGGATCTCCAGAATTTTATCAACGCGATGGGCGGGAACGTCCGCGGCGCGGGCGGCTCTATCATCACGATCGAGGGAAAACGCGCGATGCACGGTACGACGCACCGCGTGATCGCCGACCGCATCGTGGGGGCGACGTATCTTTGCGCGGCGGCGTGCTGCGGCGGGGAGGTCACACTCAAAGGCGTTGATTATCGCGCGCTGTCCACCGTGGCGGCGGCACTGAGCGAAGCGGGCTGCCATATCCGCAGCGAAGCCGACACCGTCAATATCCGCAGCAGCGGCACACTTCACTCGATCCGTCCCGTGCGGACTGCGCCGTACCCCGGCTTTCCGACGGACGCGCAGCCGGTCTTGATGGCGGCGCTCTTAAAGAGCGAGGGCAGCACGGTATTTGTGGAGAATATTTTTGAGAACCGCTACCGCCACGTCGATGAGCTGGCGCGCATGGGCGCGGAGATCCGCGTCGCGGGGCGCGTGGCGGTCGTGACAGGGCGCGCAGCTCTCAATGGCGCATCCGTCAAGTCCACGGACCTTCGCGGCGGAGCGGCGCTGGTCATCGCCGCGCTGGGCGCGCAGGGCTTAAGCCGCGTGGCAAACTTGGAACACATTGACCGCGGATACGAGAGCATCGAGCGCGACCTTTCGCTGCTCGGCGCGGAGATCCGGCGGGAGGATACATAAGCAGAAAGGGAAAAACATGGCAAGAGGACGCACAACGCATCGGCGCAGGAGGGGGAGATTTTCTTTCCTTCTCAAGCTCTTTTGCGCTGCGCTCATTATTGCTGCGGTCATCGGCGCGATCACGCTGTTTTTCAAAACCGAGAAAATTATTGTCGAGGGCAATGAGCGATACACGCAGCAGCAGGTTATCGAAGCGGCGGGACTGCAGCTCGGCAGCAATCTGTATTTGATGAACAAGTACGATCACGCGCAGGCGATCTTCCGAAACCTTCCGTATGTGGAGAGCGCGTCGATCAACCGCAAGCTCCCCGATACGCTCTTGATCGAGGTGAACGAGTGCAGCGCTGCGGCGTCCGTCCCGGCAGAGGGCGGCGCGTGGCTGATGAGCGTGAACGGCAAGCTCCTGGAGAAGACCTCCGCCCTGCCGGAGGGCTGCGCCAAGGTCACGGGCTGCACGCTTGCCGATCCGGAGATGAGCGGTGAGGCAAGATTCGACGAAGAGAGCAGCTATAAGATGACGGCGCTCCAATCTCTTTTGCACGCGGCGGAGGAAAAGCGGATGCGCGCGAACATCGAAACAGTCGATCTGGGGGACGATACCTGCCTCCAGTTCACTTACGCGGGGCGCTTTGCGGTAAAGCTGCCGTGGACGGCGGATTTTGCCTACAAGCTTGAGAGCCTTGCGACCGTGGCAGACTATCTTGAGGCCAACGAAACGGGTACGATCAACCTGATGACAGACGGCAAGGCGAGCTTTACGCCCAAATAAAAAAGTTCGAAGAAATGCGCGTTTGCTCTTGACCGCTGCGCCAAAGCGTAATACAATAGATAGGAAAAGATATACTTGATGTTGTGGCGGGTTCGACGCCTTTCACCCATAATATACAAGAGATAGTAGGAGGAACCGATATGGCATTCGGATTGGAAACCGGCGCTGAGAGCGTCGTCAAAATCAAAGTCATCGGTGTTGGCGGCGGCGGCAACAATGTGGTCAACCGCATGGTGCGCTCCGGCGCGCGCGGCGTCGACTTTGTCGCGGTCAACACGGATAAGCAGGCGCTCAATGTTTCGAGCGCGACCTATAAGATCCAGATCGGCGAGAAGCTGACGCACGGCCAGGGCGCCGGCGCTGATCCCGAGGTCGGACGCAAGGCGGCTGAGGAAAGCCGCGCCCAGATCGCCAAGGCGCTCGAGGACACCGACATGGTATTCATCGCGGCCGGTATGGGCGGCGGCACCGGAACGGGCGGCGCGCCCATCGTCGCCGAGATCGCACGCGAGGCGGGCATCCTGACCGTCGGCGTCGTGACAAAGCCCTTTAAGTTCGAGGGCATGCGCCGCATGAAGGCGGCTGACGCGGGCATTGAGGAGCTGCGCAGCAAGGTCGATTCCCTTGTCATCATCCCCAACGAGCGGCTCAAGTTCGCCACCGACCAGAAGATCACCTTCTCCAACGCCTTTGAGATCGCGGACGATGTGCTGCGTCAGGCGGTGCAGAGTATTTCTGACCTGATCCGCGACACCGGCTTCATCAATCTCGACTTTGCCGATGTGACCGCTATCATGAAGAACGCGGGTCTTGCCCACATGGGCGTCGGTCGCGCCGCCGGCAAGAACAAGGCAGAAGAGGCCGCCCGCATGGCGATCTCCTCCCCGCTGCTGGAGACCTCCATCGAGGGCGCGCATGGCGTGCTCATCAACGTCACCGGCTCGCTGGACATCGGCCTCGACGAGGTCGAGCAGGCGGCGTCGCTGGTGCAGGATGCCGTCCATCCCGACGCGCTAACCATCTTCGGCGCCACGTTCGACGAAACGCTGGACGACGAGATCCGCGTCACCGTCATCGCCACCGGATTCGATACCAATGCGGCGCAGACTCCGAAGCAAGCCGCAATCGTCGCTGAGTCTGTCAAAGCGCCCGTGCTCAAGCCGCTGGGCGAGGAGAGCGCCCCTACCGACGAAGCGGAAGAGAGGAAAGAGCCTGAGGATGTCCTCGGTAAGGATTTTGATGAGATCTTCAAGATCTTCAATCGCGACAAGTAAGATTGCAGCATAGCAACAAACAGCCGCCGCCATAGTCGGCGGGTGTCTTTTTTCTGGTGAGGAGATTCTTTTCGGCCTCT